>CAZVDU010000001.1:0-20301 GCA_964625615.1 uncultured Pseudoalteromonadaceae bacterium
TTTTTGTCGCATAAGCTAACATTTGGGAGTAATCGAGTATTTTTCGATTAAGTGCTATGTGTTGAGCATCACTTGTTGTCGGATCAATAGCTGCAAGAATCGGTTTTTTATGCCAGTGAGATTCTCTGACTAATAATAGCGGTGCCTGACAGTGTCGTATTAAATGCCTGTCAACAGGCATAGTGAAAGGGTTGACGTTAGAAGCATCGGCAGATATTCGCTTAATCACTAAGTCAGGTTTCAGCTCAGCAATGAGATCTTCAATTGCTTCGTGAAGTTCTCTATGCCACGTTAGGTGAATGGTTGACTTAATGTCTTTTTCGGCTAAATGTTCAACAAGCGTATCCATGTATAAGCGCCTATCGGCCATATATTGGCGTTTTAGTTCTTTACGATGGTTACTGGATAAAACGTCTGTTAACTCCATTACAGGCTCATAGATTGAGTTGAAGAGGTGAATATGAATGTCTTCAACGCTGGCAAACTTTAATGCTCTCTCTAGGGCTGGGTGTTCGTCATGTTTCCCGCTGACAACAACTAAGATCTGTTTAGGTATTTTCATCATGTTTCTCTCCTAGTAGCTTCATCTTTATTGTAATAGGTAGAAAATTAAGGCAATTGATACAGATCAAATGTCTTCTTTGTTTTTTATTTGATATGTTAAGTGACTGTTTTAAAGTAAATATTTTAAGCTGTTGTTTTAGGTGAGTTGCGATATGTCTATATCAATCAGAAAGTATGTTGCTGGAGAAGAGGTTGTATTGAGAGAGCTGTTTTTCGAGACTATTCACAACGTAAATTCTAGCGATTATACCGAGCAACAGGTGAATGTATGGGCACCTGAACAGTACAACGCCGAAGACTGGTTGCAGCGTATCAAAGCGATTGACCCTTATGTTGCTATTGTTGACGGCGAAATCGCCGGGTATGCCGATCTGCAACGAGATGGCTATATTGATCATTTTTATTGTCATTGGCGATTCCAAGGGCAAGGTGTTGGCCGTGCTTTAATGAAAACTTTGCTAAGTAAGGGAAGGGATCTTGGTATTAAACGTTTTTATTCACAAGTGAGTATCACCGCGAGACCTTTTTTCGAACGATATGGCTTTTTAGTGTTGAAACAGCAGCGAGTCAGCATAGGTGATGTTGAATTGACTAACTTCAAGATGGAAAAGTGTCAGGCCTAGTTTACCTTACGAAGGTGTAAAGCCTCTTTGCACAGCCGGTATGCCCAATATTGTTACCGGCTGGTTTGTGTTTTCATTGGACTTACGGTTACTATAAACCTCTTGTACCTAAGGATTAGATCAATTATCTGAGTTAGTACGACAAGTTTGCTGATGACCAGACGAAGCGTGATTGAGCCTATTGGTATGGGATTCGTTGATGTTTTGATACGTTACATGTAACAAAACGGCGCAAATAATAATCATAAAAGCCGTATACGTGAAGTGCGGTAGAAAAACAGGAACGTCTATGCAAACAGAGAACCTCTCCGAACACGTTGTCACCCATTCGCCGATTTTTACCAACGACGCAACTGTTATGGGAATATTGGCTATCCTTCTCGGTTTGGTCTTCTACACAGCAAGCAGTAAAATACCGTTTTGGCAGAAGTTCTACGCTGTCGTACCTTCAGTATTAGTTTGTTATTTCTTACCTTCTTTACTCAATACCTTTGGTTTGATTGATGGAGAGAATTCACAGCTCTATTTTGTCGCCTCACGCTATTTATTGCCGGCTTGTTTAGTGCTGCTAACCATTAGCGTTGATTTGAAAGCGATTGCCAAGCTTGGTAGTAAAGCCGTGATTTTGTTCTTTACAGGAACCCTTGGGATAGTCATTGGTGGGCCTATCGCGTTGCTGGTTGTCGCGAGTTTTGTACCCGATTTGTTAGGTGTTGATGGGCCGGATGCGGTTTGGCGAGGCATGACAACAGTCGCTGGTAGTTGGATAGGTGGTGGTGCTAATCAAGCATCTATGAAGGAAATATACGGTGCAGGCGATGCGATGTTTTCTATCATGATCACGGTCGATATTATCGTCGCTAATTTATGGATGGCTGTTTTACTCATTATGGCCGCTAATGCCAAGAAAATTGACGCAAGAACCGGCGCAGATACTTCGGCTATTGATGCCTTAAAAGCGAAAGTTAAAGCCTTTGAAGCTAAGCATGCGCGTATTCCTGCTTTGTCCGATCTGATGGTTATACTGGCGGTCGGATTAGGCGTTACCGGTTTTGCGCATTTGTTTGCTGATAACATTACACCCTATTTTGTCGAGAATTTCCCTAACTTAGACAGGTTAAGCTTCCATAGTAAGTTCTTCTGGATGATTATTTTTGCGAGTACGGTCGGTGTTTTCTTGTCGTTTACTCGGGCTAGAGAACTCGAAGGGGTAGGGGCGTCCAAAGTTGGATCGGCTTTTCTTTATGTATTGATAGCAACTATTGGTATGAAGATGGATGTTTCCATGATCGCCCAAACACCTGTTTACTTCGTAATAGGTGTCATCTGGATGATTATTCATGCATCACTAATGCTTATTGTTGCTAAAGTGATAAAAGCGCCGCTGTTTTACATGGCCGTTGGCAGCCAAGCTAACGTTGGTGGTGCTGCTTCAGCCCCTGTTGTTGCCGCAGCATTTCACCCTTCTTTAGCGCCAGTCGGGGTCATGTTGGCTGTATTGGGTTATACGGTTGGAACATACATGGCATGGTTCTGCGGGCAAATATTGCAAACGATTAGTTAATACACCAAAGCCTAAGGTTAACTATAAAAGGCCGAGTTTAAGACTCAGCCTTTTTGTTGCCTGTTTATTCGCTATTGCTTAGCAAGTATCCTAGTTGCTCTAAAGATAGGGTCAGCCGCTTGCAGTATTTTTAGTGTTAACTGGTAATTGTAGTCAGGACGCTGTTCTAGAAAGTTTCTGACGGTTTTAGCTGCACTCTGTGTTTGATAGCGGTTCAGTGTTACGGCTGTCCAACGAGCAGGGAAAAAGATATCACCTGTTCTTTGTATTTCCTCCAATAATTCTAAACTTGGTAACAAATATTGCTCTGACTCATTGTGCCTAAGAGGGTGGTGTAAGTTTCCTAAAGCAGCCAATACCCATGACTCAACGGCTCTGTTTTTCTCGTTAGCAAGTGATGTAAAGAAATTATCACGAACCTTTTGGTCAGCCGACAAGCTGGGAGTAATGAAATTAAAGCGACGCTTCCTATCCTGATTATTGATACGTTGATACTGCGCTTTGACAATAAAGTCAGCTAATTCAGGAAGTTTAATTGCAAGTGTGCTTGCTAAGTCAGTGAGATCACGTTCAGACAAGCTGTAGGCAACTTTTTCTGGCTTTTCCCATATTGCATAAAGGTAATCGACACTCTTAGGCGTTAATGCAATGCTTTGCAGTGTTGTGAAGAAGATTTTCTGTCGAGTTTGATCTTGTGATGCTTCATTAATAGATTGGATCAAGGTTAACTCTAACAGTGGTGCCATTGCGTTTCTTTGCTTTTGGTTAAGTAAAGACCAGAACGTGTTGCGAATTTGCCCTAACATCAAATTAAGTAATAACTGATTTTCTTCACGTTTGAGTTGCTGACGAACAAAGTCGATATAACCTATTGGAGAAATGTCAGGGTGATTGGACAACATCTGCTCATAGGCGTTTATCATTAGAGCTCCACGCTGCAATTCACTTAAATTTTGCCATTGAGCTTTTAATTGCTCTAATGATACGGGAAACAGGCCATAACCTTTGCCATCAACATTTACCAGAAGGTCTTTTGGTTGTGTAACAGTGATCGATTTCTCTTTAAAAACAACTTCTTTGAGGACATTCTTATCTTGTGTAGAAGTGATAGAAAAACGTTGAGGCCAATGCCTTTTTTGATTCAACGGGTCGTGCTGAGCTAGCAAATGCTTATGGCTTTGGGCATTAAATTTAAACTCTGGACGCCCGGGTGTATTAACCCAAACGTTGCTCCAAGCTTGGATATCTTCTTTAGAATGTTTATCAAAAATAGCGATTAAATCTGGCCATGTGGCATTTTTACCCGCGAATTTCGCTAAGTATTGCCGAATGCCTTTTTGAAACGCCTCTGCACCTAAAAGGAGCTCCAATTGCTGCATCATAATGGGCGCTTTGTTGTATATAATACCGCCATACAATGTACCAGCCTCATTTAAGTTGGGTAAGTGCTGGCGTATAGGGTTTGCACCTTCTGTTCTATCAACATTATAAGCGGCAGGATAGCTTCGAGCTAGGAAGTTAAGATCGTGATTAATGTTTGGAAAGCTTGGATTGACAATTTTGGCCGCCATAAAGTTTGCGTACACTTCTTTGGTCCAAACATCGTTAAACCAATCCATAGTGACCATATTACCAAACCACATATGGGCACTTTCATGTGCGATTAAGTTAGCGCGGTTTAATCGCTGAGTGTCTGACGGGTTTTCATCCAAGAAGAGTGTTGATGCACGATACTGAATAGCTCCTACATGTTCCATACCACCATACTGAAAAGCAGGAATTAAAGCAAAGTCGAACTTTTCAAATGGATATTTAACGCCAGTGTATTCCTCTAACCAATCCAATGATGCGCTATGCAATTCAAAGATTGAATCGACATTCCTGTCGACTTTCTTCTGATCCGTTTCTCTATGTAGCATTGTCATCTTGCGGCCGTTTATTGTGCGCGATAATGACTCAAATTCTCCTGCAACGAAGGAAAAGACATAGCTACTAATTTTGTCAGACGTATTAAAAATATAGGTCTTTTCATCACCATTATTTTCTTGTTTTTTGAGAGAGCCGTTCGCCAATGCCTGCCAAGATAAAGGTGTTTTTAGTGTTAGGTCATAGGTTGCTTTGAGATTAGGTTGATCGAACAAGGGGAAAGCTGTTCTTGCTCTGTCAGGGACAAATAACGTGTATAAAAAATCTGGATTTCTGTTTAACGAACTATCACCGGCTTGAAAATTAATCTTGACTATATTTTTGCCTTTTTTCAATGCAGCGCGGGGAATAACCAAATGCTCATTCTTGTGCTCGACATCAGTTTCTTTGTCATTAACTTGCATTATTAGCAGTTTGCTTTTGTCTTCCTTGAAATCCAACTGAATATCCTGAGAGAGGCTTGCAAGCTGAAACGAGATGTCTGCGTTTGCATTAATGGGCTGTGATGAATCTGCTGGAATTGAGAACATAAGTGTGTAGTGGATGTCACTGATGTTTTGTTTTCTATATTCAGCTAGTGCGAGAGAAACTCCGGGCTCTACAGGTATCGATGCTTCGGCGGATTTAGATACGTTGCTGGTGAGTAATAACGAAATTAAGAGCATGAATATGGGTATATAGGCAACAGCTTGACGCATGAATTTGACACTTTTTAAACAATAGGGTGTTTACTATAAGTGATACGAATCAGATTGATAGTTTTAAGAGCATTCACAGCGCTCTGAATTGTAAAAACCAGTTCACTGTTAAATAGTTGAGATTAATGATACGCACTATTAATTGTATGAAATTTATACTAGCGTTACTTGTTTGTGATAGAAATGATATAAATATGTATAAAAAAATTGACATTTATATGGATGTGAATTATCAATTTGTATGCGGTTTTCACTAGGCCGCTGAGTATAAAAATTAATAAATATAAATTTAGGAAAGAGTGGATGAAATTTTCAACTATAAAAAAAATAATGACAGCAGCAATAACGACTATTGCGCTGACAACTTCAGGAGCTGTATTTGCTGACACTGGAAATGTCCTAAACGGAAAGCAACGTATCATTGTTAAGTTTAAAGAGAACGTAAAAGACAAGCGTTCTAAAGCCGCTAAGAAAAGGTGGCGTACAAACAGAATGTCCAATGCTTTGGCCAAACGCGTTAGACATTTGAAACGAACTGGCTTGGAGTCTGATGTCTTTGAAGTCGAAGATGCAAGCTCTAATGAAATGAAAGACATGATGAACGAAATTAGTCAAATGAGCGACGTTCTATATGTTGAAGAAGATAAGCTGATGCAACATCAGTTTCAGCCGAATGATCCTCGTTATTCTGACCAAAGACATTACTTTGAACAAGGAACGAGCATTAATGTAGAACCTGCTTGGGATAAGGCGACAGGACAAGGTGTTGTTGTTGCTGTTATTGACACTGGGTATAGACCTCATGCGGATTTAGCAGGCAATATTTTACCAGGCTATGACATGATCAGTGATACCAGCATTTCAAATGACGGTGACGGACGTGACTCTGATGCGAGAGATACGGGCGACTGGACAGTTGATAACCAATGTCAGCAGGGCCGAGCAGGCACAAACAGCAGCTGGCACGGCACTCATGTATCGGGGACAGTAGCAGCTGTAACCGACAATGGCCGAGATGTCGCTGGTGTTGCTTTTAACGCTAAAGTGGTTCCTGTAAGAGCTCTGGGTATGTGTGGTGGATTCACTTCTGATATTGCAGATGGCATTATTTGGGCTTCTGGCGGCAGTGTTTCAGGCGTTCCTAACAACGCTAATCCAGCACAAGTGATTAACATGAGCCTTGGAGGCGGTGGTACTTGTTCTCAAACTTATATTAATGCTATCAACACAGCCAGAGCCAATGGAGCAACTGTTGTTGTTGCGGCAGGTAATAGTAACATAAACGCGTCGAATGCTGTTCCAGCTAACTGCCCTGGTGTGTTGACGGTAGCAGCGACTGGGCCTACAGGCTCTAAAGCGGGTTATTCAAACTTTGGTAGTGTCGTTGATGTTGCTGCGCCTGGTGGTGATTTTGCTTTTGGCACGAACGGTGGTGTTCTATCAACATTAAACTCAGGTAGCCGTGCCCCTGGGTCTGACACAGTAGCTCGTTATCAAGGTACATCAATGGCAACACCTCATGTTGCAGGTATTGCTGCACTTCTATATGAAGCAAAGCCAAATGCTACTCCTGATGAAATTGAAGCGGCTATTGTAAGCAGTGCTCAGTCTTTCCCTGGTACTTGTAATCAATGCGGATCAGGTATTGCGGATGCGGACGCAGCGATTGATGCCATTCTTGGTAATAATGGAGGCGGCGGTAACAACCCACCAAACCCTGGGTTTGATCCTATTACCTTCTCTGTTAGCGTTCCACGTACAACAAGAAACAACTTTAGGCATTACACATTGAATATGCCTGAAGGTGCAACAACAATGAATGTTAACATTAACGGCGGTAGTGGTGATGCCGATCTCTACATTCGATTTGGTGCGCGCCCGACAACGACGCAGTGGGATTTCAGACCATTCTTGAATGGGAACAACGAGTCTGTGACTGTTGATAATCCTCAAGCGGGGACTTGGTATATTAGTGTTCGTGCTTTCGAGACAATTAATGGTGTAACTTTGTCAGGTAACGTTGAGTGATCAACTTCCTTGATTGAATTAAAAAACCCGCTGAAGCCAGCGGGTTTTTCGTCTTAAACGTTTGATAATAAGTTATAAGACCATTTCTGGAATGTCACCTTCAACAATTAACTTACCCGCTGTTTTCTCTCGAATTTCCTCTACTGATACACCTGGTGCGCGCTCTCTCAAGTAAAAAGCATTGTTCTTAACTTCAAGCATAGCTAAATCGGTGATAATCGCAGTAATACAATTCACACCAGTTAATGGCAGTGAGCAAGCTTCTAGTAACTTAGATTCACCTTTCTTATTGGCGTGTGTCATGGTTACTATAATGTTCTTGGCGCCAGCAACCAAATCCATCGCACCGCCCATGCCTTTAACTAACTTACCCGGGATCATCCAGGACGCAATATTGCCTTGAACATCAACCTCGAATGCACCAAGTACGGTAAAGTCCACATGGCCGCCACGTATCATAGCAAAACTCTCAGCTGAGCTAAAAATACTCGCACCAGTGATGGCGGTAACTGTTTCCTTTCCAGCATTGATCATGTCGGCATCAACTTGCTCTTCGGTCGGGTAGGGACCCATGCCAAGTAAGCCATTTTCAGACTGCAACATAACGTCGATGCCTTCGGGAACATAGTTAGCTGCTAGTGTTGGAATACCTATCCCCAAGTTAACGTAATTACCATCTTTAAATTCTTTTGCCACTCGCATGGCGATTTGATCTCTTGTAAGTGCCATTTTCTTTTCCTATGCGTTTGATGTGACTAAGCGTTCAATACGTTTTTCAAATGTGCCTTGGATGACACGATTGACATATATGCCGGGTGTATGAATTTGTGCTGGATCTAATTGTCCTGGCTCGACAATTTCTTCTGCTTCTACCACAGTAATTTTACCTGCAGTGGCTACCATGGGGTTAAAGTTCTGTGATGTGTGCCTGTATATGCAATTGCCGTATCTGTCAGCTTTCCACGCTCTAACAATAGCAAACTCACCCGTGATAGATTCTTCGAGAATGTAAGGACGGCCATCAAACTCTTTAACTTCTTTGCCTTCACCTACTGGTGTACCGTAGCCAGTTGCTGTGTAAAAACCAGGTATTCCAGCGCCGCCAGCTCGAAGCTTCTCAGCAAGTGTACCTTGAGGCGTTAACTCTACGTCGAGCTGATTTGATAAGAGTTGCTCCTCAAATAATGCATTTTCACCTACGTAAGATGAAATCATTTTCTTGATTTGGCGATCTTCGAGTAAAATTCCTAAGCCAAAGCCATCAACACCGCAATTGTTAGACACAACAGTGAGATCCGTTGTACCCATCTTTTTGATTTGAGCGATAAGGCCTTCAGGTATACCGCACAAGCCAAAACCGCCTGCGACTATTGTCATTCCGTCTTCCAGACCTTTCATCGCCTGCTCGTAACTTGTTACAACCTTATTGAAACCAGCCATAGTAAATTGCTTCTGTTGATTTAAGTAGACGCAGTATTCACCGATGCGGTATATATGTAAAATTAAATTAATGTATTAATTAATAAAAAATATTTATGAAAATAGCGCAGCTAAAAGCATTCATCCAAATTGCAGAAAGCCACACTTATGCAGAAGCAGCTGAGAATTTGCATTTGTCTCAACCTGCTGTTTCCATCGCGATTAAGAACCTTGAAGAAGAGGTTGGTGGAAAGCTATTTAATCGAACAACAAGACAGCTCGCACTGACGCCTGAGGGTCGAGATTTCTTGCCTGTGGCACAGCGTCTTCTGCAAGATTGGAACAGGGCGAGTGATGATCTTAAATCTCGATTTGTTAAAGGAGAAGGTAGTGTCACCATCGCAGCTATGCCTTCGTTTGCGAGCAGCATATTGCCTAAAATATTGCGTGACTTCAGAAAGAAGTATAGCAACGTGACTATTAAAATTGTTGATGAGGTCATGGATAAAGTAATCCAACAAGTTCGTGAGAATAGAGCGGAGCTTGGTTTTGTGTTCGAACCTGAGAATTTAACGGGCTTACAGTTTACCCCCATATTTTTAGACAATTTTATTCTCGTTTTACCCCCTGAACATCCGTTATCAGCCAATGAAGGTATTAAATGGCATGATTTAGTTAAGCATTCGTTTGTGGCTATGAATTATGGTTCTACCATGCGTATTTGGCTGGATAAGGAGGCTGTGCAAGCGAATGTTACGCTCGATATCGTAGCCGAAGCTAGCCAATTCGCGACTATTGGGCAGCTAGTTAAAGAGAGTGTTGGGATTTCTATCGTGCCGGCATTATGTCAGGAACAAATGGAAGCGCGAGGCTTGGAGTGTTTGTCTTTAGCACACCTAGGTTTTAACAAGGCTGTTGGGATATTAACAAAGATAAGAGCGAATTTATCAGCACCCGCTCTTTATATAAAAAACGCTCCATATGGAGCGTTTTAGCTTGAAGCCTAGGTTTAGTATGTTGTTAGCACTTTAACGGTTCCGTCAACTGCTGCGGCGTCAATGTATCCAATAATACCGCTACCAGAAGCAACTTTAGCTTTTATTTCTGCATCAGAAGGTAGCTCTTTGGGAGGGCTACCTTTGCCTGAGAACAAAAGCTTGGACCAATACGCCTTTATTTGACTGGGGCTCTTTTTAAGTGCCTTCTTGTCAAACTCTTCTCGAACGGTTGAACCTTCTTTGGCGTAGACGATCTCCGCTTTTGTGCCATCGCTAAACTTTTTGAGTTTACCCAAAAATAAACGAGAAACTTCCGCGGGTGATGCTGTGACTGCGCTATCCGCAGAAACGACAACGGCTACTTCTGCCTGAGACTGGAAGCTTGCTACCAAACTTAGAGCGGCAATGAATGTTTTTATTGCATGTTTCATAATTGCTCCTTAAAAAACCAAATCAACGCCAAATGTTAACAAGTCCGCATCAAGCGTTGCATCTATATTGTCTGAGAACGACGTGTAATCTATTTTAAATGCTGCTGATGGATGGAAGTCGTATCTTACACCAACACTGACGGCACTTTCATCAGCACTCAATCCACCAAGTAGAGCGCTAGCACCGGCTACGATAGGCGGTGGTGCACCTGCGATCAGGTTTTGAATAGTGCCCGGCACCTCAGTTTCTATTTCTTCATAAGTGATATTAGGTGTCCATGCACCGATGCGATAACCGATAGATGCATACCAAGCTGGCCTTTCTTGAAGGATTGATTCTTCTACTTCAATAAGACGCCATTCAGCATTGAATAAAAAGTCATTTTTATCGATGCTAACACCTGCATGGATAAACGTACCAGTATCATTATCGATAGCTAGGTTGTCGGCTAATAGATCAAATCCAGCGTTGCGAATATTACCGGTGCCGCCATTAACAAGATCAGAATCTAGGCTAACATTGGCCCTAAAATAACCTAAGCGACCAGTAAACCAATCACGGTTAAACTCAACGGAGCCGCCAATAAAGTTCTCTGCTTCAAAGTCAGCTTCCTGGCCAGCAACATTAATAGTAGCTGTACTGTTACGGCCTGCTAACACTTGTGCTGTAATATCCCAATTCCCGACAGGGAAGTTATATAGAATACTGGCTCCAGTTAAATTAGAGAATGAGACGTTATAAACTAACTCTGGCGGTCTAACCCAATAATAAGCATAGCCGACATCGAGGAAATCGGAACGATTAAAAAAAGGTACACGTATTCTACCCGCATTAATACGGACCTGGTCTGTGAGTTGATAGCTTAAATACCCCCATTCAAGATCAACTTCATAATCTTCTGCGCCTCTCGCCGTTAACTGCACCGTGACGCTAAGTTTATCTTCCAAATCGGCAACTGCTTGTAGGCCAACTAAGGTATCCGGATCAGCTGAAAAACTGTCATCGTAACCTAAAAGCTGATCGCCTGAACCGGTTGTAAAACCGCCGAATAATGACGCGAAACCATTGAAGCGGATTTCAGCATTAGCAGATGCTGACATAAGTAGCCCTGCTGTTACTGCTCCACACAATTTAAGTCGTTTCATTTTTTGTCCCCTGTTTAATGTGTAATGACTACTTAAATAAAATTTGTCTTTAAACTTTGAATTTGCTGGTGATGGACTCCAATGCTTTAGCAAATGATTGCAGTTTGGTGCTGACGTCTGCGAGTTCTCTGGCATGAGTGCTTGTTTGCTCCGTTGTCGAAAGCATATCTGTACCTGTTTGCGCGAGTTGGGATGACATTTGGCGTTGTGAGTCTGTTGCTTCAGCAATAACGCCATTCATGTCGTTAATCTTAATTACCGAAGTATAGATGTCATCAAGGCTTTCACCAGCTTTCTGCGCTAGGCTGACCGATTCTGTTGCATAGCTTGAGCCAGCAGCCATTGCTGTCACAGCTTCTTTAGAAGCGTTTTGAAGCTGCTCTATAGTCGACTGTATTTCGGAGGTTGAGTCAGCTGTTCTTGAGGCTAGTGTACGTACCTCATCCGCAACAACAGCGAATCCTCGACCTTGTTCACCTGCGCGAGCAGCTTCGATTGCTGCATTTAAGGCAAGTAGGTTGGTTTGTTCTGCGATACCTTGTATGACATCTAAAACAGCGCCAACTTGATTAGAGTCTTTCTCTAATTGCATGATGACTTCAGATGTTTCTCCAACATTGTTTGCTAAAGCCTCAATCTGTTGCACGGTTTGATTAACGACCTGTTGGCCTGAATTCACCGAGTTTTGAGCATTCTGTGCGGCTTCGGCGGCGTCGGCAGCGTTTGAAGCAACATAAGAAACTCTTTCCTGCATACTGTCGGCGGAATCTTTAGACTGTTGTGCATGATTTTCCTGAATACGGGATATGTTCTGTCCATCTTCCGAAAGGCTTTTAATTTCTTTTGCAGCATCAGATAAAGGTACTGCCGTATCGATAAGGCTAGACATCAACTCCTGAAGCTTTTCCATAAATGAATTAAACCAGTTAACTAGTTCACCAATTTCGTCATTGTTGTTCACGTCAATACGAACGGTGAGATCGCCGTTGTCTTCTGCGATGTTCTTCAGTGATTTGGAGACGGCATTAAGGCTACCTTTTATCTGACTGATAATGGGCATGGCAACAACAAACAAAACGATGGCTAAGCTGCCGCCAATTATTATGCCTGTCCATACATTTTGTGTTGCCTTTTGGCTAGCTGTGTCAAAGGCATCGTTAAATCGTTGTTGACGAACTTGAAGGAAATCCTGTAATTGCTTCTCTATACCAGCGTATGCACTATTCATCGATTCTACTTTGCTAAAATCGGCATTGCCTTCCAATATACCTGACGTTAATTCATGGGCGATGTCGAACCAACGATTGAATCCGTTTTTTAAACTGTTTTGCTCAGATGAGAGGCTTCTATCGAAGGAGACAATAGTCGATAGATCAGCATCGAACATGGTTGCTTTTTCTTTTGCTTCGTCGAGGGTTTCAGATTCGCCAGTAGTGGCAGCATTGCCTAGAGACTCATTGATGCCTTTCAAGTCGAAAAGCTTTTGCTGAGTGAGTTGTAGTAGCGGAAAATCAGCGTTTCTTACATCATTGAGCTGAGATGCACTTGATAGAGATGCTTGTGAAGTAACAACTAAGTTAATTAGAAAGCCTAATGTTCCTACTATTGGTATGAGTAATATCCTCTTACCAATTGACCAGTTATTTAAAAAACTCATTCAAAATCTCCATTAGCAAAGCGTGTTTTTATTTATTTCTTTATCAATATATATAGCTTGTTTTTCTATAAACAGCACTCAAATAAAATAGGTAATAACGCTGTTATATGTAAAGTTGCGCATTATAACAGTGTTATGTCAGTCTGATATTCGACAAAAGGCTAATATTTTTGAATTAAATTCATTCAAACCATGTTTGTCGCCTGGTCTTTAAACAGGTAGCTAGCTTTACTCAAACTCACGAACTTTACTAAAGTGTTTCTCGAAGGGCACAATCATGCAAGTTGATGCTTAGATGATTGGTGACTCTCCTTTTAACGTTAAATGTAAACGCTTAGTGCTGTTGTAAAAGGCGGAATCTTTATGTATCACTGGGTAATCTGTTGACTTTAATTTGGAATTTGTATCTAAGTATTCAAATTTTCAATAAATAGCTAACCATTTGACCGTTTTGATACTGCTACATAGATGTATGAATTGAATTTACTCAAGTGTTAAAACTTGATAGGTGTGTGGGCTTATGAAGTTTTTGCAGAGGTCGTTAGTGAGGGGGAGCACATTGATAAAGATGCCCACCTTAATTGACACGATTGATTTTAAATTACCAATAATTCACCATTTTTTCTTAGGCGCAAAAAGCTCATCAAGCTCATCTTTTTCTTCTTCCATTCTTTTCTTGACATCTTGGCTGTTTGAATTTCTTAGATTATCTTGAATGATCTTGAGTTTGTGTTCGAGTTCATTGCGGCGGCTAACAATAAATTCATCTTGTTGTGACGAGGAACTTAGAGCGGCAATTGCTTTTTCTAAATACTGACGCGCTGAACCAAGCATATTTGATGACATCGCTGCTTCAGCTCTTTTCGTTAAGGTCTCTATATTGATCCTTAGTTGTAATAACTCTAGTAACTTGTCTTCTTTTTGAAAGACTGCACCTTCGACTTTCCCTTTACTGTTCTCAATACGTAAGAACTGGCGTAATTTTTTAACACCTTGAATATAAACAATAATTTGCTTTTCATTCTCAGGTAGCTGGAACGACTCTGCACTGGGTGGAGGGCTATCTACATCTATCGTTTTCACTTGTTCAGTAGAGTCACTGATACGTTGTGCAATGTCTTTAGCTTTAGGGTTCAATTCGTTCATAAGTTTCAGCGCGTTTAACACACGTTGATGCATGATGGAGACTATTCTCTTTGATATTGGGAACTGTGATGTTGCTAAGATGAGGTCTTCCGTTTCATCTATAATCATCTTTTGTTTGGCGAGCTCATTTCTCTTTTCAGCTTCTTGTTTCTCTTTGTGCTGTTGATATGCATTAACAAAAATAGCGCCAACTACCAATAAAACAATCAAGATGATAATGATAGGGAAGTAACTCATTTTATTTTTTTATCCTCAAGCCAATATGCTTCGTCTAATTGCTTTCGTATTTATTACTTTGTTGTTTAACTCAATCGAAGGAGGTGCAAAGACTCACCTCTTGAGCGGATTTTAATATATAAATATGTATTAATCACCTTATAACAAATTTGTAACAACAATACGCCTTAAATTTAATGCCAGGATTGTGCGATAGTAACTGTTCGTAAAGTAATGTGCTTAACTAGAACAACATGTCCTAGCATCAGCCATTAGATATCAGGGCAGTCTCAAAGTAAATACGCTGCCGCCGAGTTCTCCATCATTTTCTAAATGTATAGTACCTAATCGGTTATCAAGGCTATGCGCTTTAGCTATCATGCCTGCAAAAAACAACCCTAAACCTGTTCTGCCAGTATTTATGTCAAATTGCTGTATGTCGATATGGTTTGCCCTCAACATACTGTCAGGGTAGCCTGGCCCGTCATCTTGGACTTTGATGTTCAGAAACCCTTCTTCAACATATGCTTCAATCGCAATCTTTTCATGACTATATCGCATAGCATTGACTAAAACGTCATTGAGCAACAGGTTAATAAGATCAGCATCTAAGAACCAAGCCAAGTCATTCTCAACCTTGATATTCAGCTGCATGTTTTTATTTTCTATGTAGTTACCATTGGTCGCAATGAGATCCTCAACGATGTCCTCTACATAGTGTTGATCAACATTGAGTGGGAACTGATCTATTTCTGCTCTATATAAGGAAAGCAATTGCATCAGACCTGTATTAACGCGCGACGCTTCATAATGAAGTGAGGCGAGTTCTTTGGATGCTTCAGGGTTTTGTTTTTCGATGTTGGCACTTAAGGTTTCTATAGACTGTAACAGCAAGGACAGCGAATTTTTCATTTCGTGGACAGCTGATGCCAGTAATACTGAAAAATCTATCTTTTTTTCAGGCTCGATCATAGTTGTTGAATCGCTTCATTGTTTGGGTTGTCATCCTGTACATTCATTATAAGCGCATCTGACGTCATGTTTTGAATTTTTGATTGCATTGGCTCAATTTGTGATTCTATTCCATAATAAAAAGGCCTATGTTAGGCGTGGTAATTTATGCAGAAAGGTCTTTAGACACTAAACATAAATTTAACGTATTATTCTAAACAGTCACGTTGCAAAGTCTTTTTATTAGATTAGAGTGTGTATCTAAAGAGCGACGGATTTATTGAAAGTTAGGGTAATTAATTTTCGCTTTTACGCTCTTTATAGGAATAATAGCCTCTTTTTCTAAATTTTTATGGAATTAATCTTGGCTTAGGTATATATATTTTGAATATATAAAAATAATTAAAGTGAATCAGGCATCTTTCCATTATGAAATTACAGCAACTCAGATACATCGTAGAAGTCTTAAATAACAACTTGAATGTATCTGCAACGGCCGAGAGCTTGTTTACCTCTCAACCTGGTATTAGTAAACAGGTACGTATGTTAGAGGACGAACTTGGCGTTCAAATCTTTGGCCGTAGTGGTAAGCACTTAACTCATGTCACCGAAGCTGGTAAAGAAGTTATACACATCTCCCAACAAATATTGGCAAAGGTCGAGAGCATTAAAGCTGTTGCCCGAGAACATACATTGCCTGATCAAGGAAAACTGAATATTGCGACCACGCATACTCAAGCGCGTTATGCATTGCCCGACGTTATCCAAGGGTTCATGAATAAATTCCCTGATGTTTCGTTACACATGCACCAAGGCACACCCTCTCAAATTAGTGATTTGGCGGCTAAAGGTGAGGCGGATTTTGCGATCGCCACTGAAGCATTGCACCTGTATAACGATCTTGTGATGCTTCCTTGTTATCACTGGAATCGCAGTATTATTGTTAACAAAGATCATCCTCTTAGTAAAAAAACATCAATCACTATTGAAGACATCGCACATTACTCGCTGGTGACTTATGTGTTTGGTTTTACGGGGCGTTCTGAACTTGACGAAGCTTTCTCACGAGCTGGATTGCAACCTAAGATTGTATTTACTGCTACAGACGCTGATGTGATAAAAACCTATGTGCGTTTGGGTGTTGGTATTGGCGTTATTGCTTCAATGGCGGTTGATGAAGAAATTGATGATGATTTAGTCAAAATTGATGCAAGTCATTTATTCCACTATAGCACGACTAAGATCGGCTTTAGGAAGGGCACTTTCTTACGTAGCTACATGTATGACTTTATTGAACGTTTTGCTCCACACTTAACAAAAAGTATTGTAGAGCAAGCCATGATGCTTAAGAACAATGATGAAGTGGAGAAAATGTTTAAGGGGCTGACTTTACCGGTGAAGTAAAGTCAGTGAGCTCTAACAACTAACATTCAATAATATTGACAGCCAAACCGCCCCTAGCGGTTTCTTTGTATTTAGATTTCATGTCGTTTCCGGTATCCCACATGGTTTTAATGACCTTATCTAGAGAAACTTTATGTTGGCCGGTGCCACGCATAGCTAGGCGACTTGCATTTATTGCCTTTATTGCGCCCATTGCATTACGTTCAATACAGGGTACTTGAACCAGACCTCCAACGGGGTCACATGTAAGCCCCAAGTTGTGTTCCATGCCTATTTCGGCAGCATTTTCAACAGAGTCTACAGAACCACCAATGATCTCAGTGAGAGCGCCTGCAGCCATCGAACAAGCTACACCGACCTCACCTTGACAACCAACTTCAGCACCTGAGATTGACGCGTTCTTTTTATAGAGAATACCTATTGCCGCTGCGGTTAGTAAGTAGCGACAAGCTGTATCGTCGTCAACAGAGCGTACAAACTTATCGTAGTAACAAAGGACAGCGGGTAATATACCTGCTGCACCGTTGGTTGGGGCTGTTACAACGCGGCTACCGGCAGCGTTTTCTTCATTAACGGCTAAAGCAAACAAATTCACCCAATCCATTGCTGACATAGGATCATCTGTCCTTTCATTCAATAACCTTCTGTTAAGTCCTGGTGCCCTGCGCTGTACTTTTAGACCACCTGGAAGAATGCCCTCAGTTGCTATACCGCGCTCAACGCACTTTTTCATGGTTGACCAAATGGCTAATAAGTTTGTCCGTATCTCTGACTCACTTCGAATTGTTTTCTCATTCTCCATCATAAGCGTACTCACGCTGAAACCATTGCTTTTACACAAACTGATAAGCTCAACCGCTTTTTCGAAAGGGAAGGGGATTTTCGATTCGACTAATGCTTGCGCTTTCTGAGATTCAAAGTCGCAATCCCTAACAATAAAACCACCGCCTATGGAATAGTAGGTCTCTTCTCTTACGATTTTTTCTTTCTCATAGGCGAAAAAAGTCATGCCATTTGAATGCAGCGGTAGGCTTTTTCTGCGGTGGAATACGATGGCATTTTCTTTAGGAAACTGAAGCGTGTGTCCGGCGTTCTGAACGGTTAAGCATTCATTCTTATCAACATCAGCTAACAAGGAGTCTATTTGCTCTACATCAATACCTTCTGGTGTTAATCCCATTAATCCTAGAATGACCGCTTTACCGGTTCCATGCCCCTTACCTGTCTGTCCAAGGGAACCATACAACTCGGTTTTAATCCTAGTTGTTGTGCTGAGTTGGCTATCAGTAACCAAATTTTGGATAAATGCATTCGCTGCCTTCATAGGGCCTACTGTATGAGAACTAGACGGACCTATACCTATACTGAACATGTCGAACACACTGATCATAAATTTCCTATTAATAGCCTATGAATGTTGGCTGGTATGATAACGTTCCTAAGAACCTATAGAAACATTAATAATTAAAACGAGTTCTTATTTAAATGTTTACAAAGGACTTTCAGCATAGCTGCTGTAGCTCCCCAAATAGTGTGGTTTTGCCACGATATAAAGTGAACCTCACTTGTATTGTTGTCGCGTGAGATAGTTTCGGTGTGGTAGTTTGACTCATCCAATAAAAACGTTAGAGGGACTTCGAACACTTCATCCACTTCATTATGGTCTGGTTGCCAGCTAAAAGGCGCTGAGACTAGGCCAATGAAAGGGGTTACTTCGTAGTAACTTATTGTACGGTATAAAGGCAAGCGCCCAAATACACTGACTTGATGAGTCTTCAATCCAATTTCTTCTTCGCTTTCCCTTAATGCCGTATGTTGCAAGTCATCGTCAGATTCTTCATAACGACCACCAGGAAAACTAACTTGCCCCGGGTGATGTTTAAGGTGGCTAGCGCGTTTTGTTAAGAGTACAGAAAGCTGCTCTCGCTTAAGTATAGGGATAAGTACAGCAGCAGGTGTTCCTGGCGATGTTAATGGAAAGTCCTGTCCTGGTTCGATAGTTGAGCCCATCTGAAAAGCTCTAAGTAACTGTACCTTATCCATTATGCGTTTAGTTGCCCTAACGTAGGAAGTATCTTAGATACTTTATGAAGAGTTTCTTGGTATTCCATCGCCGGAATAGAATCCAACACTATACCGCCTCCTGCCCAACAATAGATGATCTGATTTTCACATAACAGAGTGCGAATACAGATACTGGTGTCCATGTCTTGTCGAATTCCAATATAACCTATACTACCACAATAAATGTTGCGTCTATTGGGTTCTAACTCTTCAATAATCTGCATAGCTCTAATTTTGGGTGCCCCGGTGATTGAACCGCCAGGGAAAGCACCTTGCAATAGATGAAAGGGCAATGTTTCACTTTTCAGTTGCCCCGTCACTTTACTGACAAGGTGATGCACCGCTGGGAAGCTTTCTATAGCAAACAACGAAGGAACTTTGACCGTTCCCGCAAGACAGTTTTTACTAATGTCGTTGCGCAATAAGTCCACGATCATCAGGTTTTCAGCCTGATCCTTTTCAGATGACTTTAGGTTCTGCACCTCTTCAATATCTTTTTGAGGATCTGAGTGCCTTGGACGGGTGCCTTTTATCGGTTTGGTTTCCACAAGGCCGTCTTTTATGCTGAGGAATCGCTCAGGAGAAACACTCAATATTGATGAATTGGGTAGTGTTATAAATGCTGAAAAAGGTGCTTTATTGGTATCTCTCAGTCGTAAATAAGCTTGCCACTCACTCCCTTGGTAACACGCCTTGAAACGTTGGGTCATATTAACTTGATAACAATCACCTTCTGTCAAATAGCGCTTAATACGATCGACAGAATCCAGATATTCAGCTTCGGTGAGATTTGACGACCACTCAGTCTCTAAAGAAAATTGAGGAAACGGTTCTTGTAACTGCCCTGGATCTTTTGCCCAGGCTATGACCTTTGAGGGATCTGGATGAGGTAAGCTGTCTATATAGGCTAAATACCAAAGGCCCTTGTTGTTGTCCTTTATAACACTCCAACTATAGATGCCAACGGCCATATCTGGTGTGTGATAATCGTCATTAGCTATTGCCGGCAGCGCCTCGAATTGACGGCCTAAGTCGTATCCGAAATGACCTAAAACACCACATAGAAAAGGAAGTTCATGTTGCTTTATGTCTTCACTCATGTGGACGTCACCGAGCACCTTGTGTTGATAGTATTCAATCAAAGTGAGGGGGTTTTGTTCACTAACGATCGACTTGCCTACTTCTCCTTGGTAAAAAATAATTTGTGTTTCTTTGCCCTTTGTCGTTAATGAAGCTGCCGGTTGAGAAACCATAATATCAAAGCGGCCATCTGAGTGTTGGCTGTCGGAAGAGTCTAATAGCATAGACCAAGGTTTATTGACCAATTTAGAAAACAAGACGGATATGTCTATGTTTGCAGGTAATTCGAGCTGAATGAGTTTTAGAGAAGTGTTTGTTTTCACAGCATCACAGTATTATTGGATTGAATAGTAAATTAGAACGTGTTGCTTACAAATAATCTCATT
>CAZVDU010000001.1:20311-32605 GCA_964625615.1 uncultured Pseudoalteromonadaceae bacterium
CCAATTTAGAAAACAAAACAGAGATATCTGTGTTTGCTGGTAATTCAAGCTGAATGAGTTTTAGAGAAGTTTTTGTTGTCACAGCATCACTTGATTGAATAGTAAATTAGAACGTGTTGCTTACAAATAATCTCATTTCGAGAGAATAGGTATAAACTTTTTTATTGATATTGGTATTATACCATTGATAAAGGCCAAGACGCATATTTAGATACTATGTGTCATTAACATTATACTTTACATGAGAGAATCATGAGCATTATCCGTCAACAAGATTTTATCGATAGCATCGAAGATGCGCTGCAATTTATTTCTTACTACCATCCATTAGATTATGTTAAAGCGGTAGAGAAAGCTTATAACAAGGAACAGAGCCAAGCTGCTAAAGATGCCATGGCGCAAATCCTTATCAATTCGCGAATGTCAGCCGAAGGGCGCAGGCCTCTTTGTCAGGATACTGGTATCGTAACCTGTTTTGTTAAGGTAGGGATGGACGTTCAGTGGGACAAAACAGACCTCACGGTTCAAGAAATGGTTAATGAAGGAACGCGTCGAGCATACCTAAATCCGGATAATCCATTGCGCGCCTCGATTGTTTCTGATCCAGCAGGTACTCGTAAAAACACGACAGATAATACGCCAGCTGTTTTGCACTTAGACATGGTTTTGGGCGATAAAATTGAAGTTATGATTGCTGCTAAAGGTGGCGGCTCTGAGAATAAATCTAAGATGGTGATGTTAAACCCTAGCGATGATATTGCTGATTGGGTTGTTAAAACATTACCAACTATGGGTGCAGGTTGGTGTCCTCCTGGTATGTTAGGTATAGGTATTGGCGGTACAGCTGAAAAAGCTGCGGTGTTAGCTAAAGAAAGTCTAATGGACCCTGTCGATATTCATGAACTCATTGAGCGTGGCCCTGAAACAACGGAAGAAAAGCTACGTGTTGATATCTTCAACAAAGTGAATGCGTTAGGTATAGGTGCGCAAGGCTTAGGTGGGTTGACGACTGTTGTAGACGTGAAAATTATGTCATTGCCAACGCACGCTGCATCTAAACCTGTTGCCATGATCCCTAACTGTGCGGCAACACGTCATGCACACTTCACGCTGGATGGTAGCGGTCCATCGCAACTTAAAGCACCGAAATTAGAAGATTGGCCAGAAGTTACTTGGGAAGTCGGTGAAGAGACGCGTCGCGTAGATTTAAACTCGATCACTAAAGACGATATCCAAGATTGGAAAGTCGGTGAAACAGTCCTGTTATCTGGCAAAATGTTGACTGGGCGAGATGCTGCACATAAGCGTATTCAAACCATGTTGCAAAATGGTGAAGGATTGCCTGACGGTGTTGATTTAACTAACAAGTTCATTTACTACGTAGGCCCGGTTGATGCTGTTGGTGATGAAGTCGTTGGTCCAGCAGGGCCTACAACGGCTACACGTATGGATAAATTCACTGATATGATGCTTGAAGAAACAGGACTCATCGGCATGATCGGTAAAGCAGAGCGTGGCCCATCAACGGTTGAAAGTATCGCTAAGCATAAATCTGTTTATCTCATGGCAGTGGGTGGAGCAGCTTACCTAGTGTCCAAAGCCATTAAAAATGCCCGTGTTATTGCTTTTGAAGATTTAGGTATGGAAGCCATCTATGAGTTTGATGTCGAAGATATGCCTGTTACTGTTGCCGTAGACAGTACAGGAGCGAATGCACATCAAACTGGCCCTGCTATTTGGAAGGCTAAAATTGAAGAGTTAGATGCAGCACTGAAAAGATAAAGGTAAATCTAACGTATTCAGCCGAAGGTGAATTTTTGTCGATCGAACCTTCGGCTTTTTTATTTAATCTATTGAAGGTATGAGTGTCTTTGGAAAATCTGTTAGCACAACTGGATAGCGTGTCATTAATTGTTGGTTTAGTCATTGGTGTTATTGTTTTAGGGCTTTTGAACTGGCGATTACGCCTTTCACATACGCAAACTTTACGTCAGCAACGAAATGATTTAGATGCTCAATATAATGCCGCTATGTCTGCTAAAAGTGAGTTGTTGGAGCGTGTCCAGAGCGACTTAGCGCACGCGACCCAAAAGCTTGAAGGGTTACAACAATACCAAATAGAAACCCAAGCCGAACTCGGACGATTTCAGCAACAATCTGAGCAGCTTGAGCAGCTACGCGGAGAGTCTCTGCAATGGCAAAACAAATATTCCCAAGAGCAACAAGAAACAGGGCACCTAAGGACACAACTTGAAGCACAAGCAGCCAGCTTTAAACAGGAGCAGTTAGCCAATAGCGAAAAGATGGCTTTGTTGGAATCTGCCGAAAGTCGATTACAACAACAGTTTGAAAATCTAGCGAATAAGATTTTTGAGCAAAAAGCGGAGAAATTTGATCTCAACAGCAAGACCAAACTGGAATCCTTATTGGTACCGCTTAAAGACAAAATTGATGGTTTTAAGCAACAGGTTTCTGATCATTACGTAAAAGAAGGGCAGGAGCGAGCTTCTTTAAAAACAGAGATCTTAGGTCTTAAAGAACTTAATCAGCAAATTACAAATGACGCTGCAGCACTAACCCGAGCCTTGAAAGGAGATAATAAGCAGCAAGGAAATTGGGGAGAGGTTGTCTTAGAGCGCATACTACAAGAGTCAGGGTTGCGCGAAGGGCACGAATTCGAAACGCAAGTATCTCTTAAGAATGAAGAAGGTAAGAGTTATCAACCCGACGTTGTAGTGCATTTGCCTGACGATAAAGATATTGTGATTGACTCGAAAGTGTCGCTGTCAGGCTATGAACGCTACTTTAATGAACAAGACAGTGATAGTGCTCGACAAGTTTATTTAAATGAGCATGTCGCATCTTTGAGAAATCATATTAAAGAACTAGGTAAGAAGGATTATCATCAGCTGAAAGGCCTTAAAACCCTCGACTATGTATTAATGTTTGTACCTATTGAGCCGGCGTTTCTTTTGGCTGTCGATCAGGCTCCTGAGCTGATTAAGTTGGCATTGGATAACAATGTGATGTTGGTCAGTCCTACTAATCTGTTAGTTGCCTTGCGTACTGTAAATAACATTTGGCAGTATGAATATCAGAATCAAAATGCTCAAAAAATAGCGACTAAAGCTGCAAAACTCTATGAGAAATTCCATGGTTTTGTAACGGATATGGAAAAAGTCGGAAAAGCCATTGACTCCGTTCAGAAAAACTACGACGGCGCGATGAACAAACTCACCACGGGTAACGCCAATATCGTTAAACAGGTCGAAAACTTTAAAAGCTTAGGTGTGCAAACCAATAAGAACTTAGATTCTCAACTTGTCGAAAAAGCATTGCAAGAACAAGAATAACAGATCGATCTAGTCTGGCTCAGTGAGGCTACTTATAAAAACTCTGCCACTCGTTGACAAAGTTACAACCCCCGAATTGCAGTGAGTTTTTTATACCTATTAAGACATTGCGAACCAGTGAAATGAGACTATGCTCTTATACAGTTAGTGAAAATATTTACGCAATCGATTAAGAGAATTCTATGGCACATGCCTTTGAAGAGAATAGTTTGAGTGGTGAGGGTGATCCCAGAATAGTAAAAGGAAGAGAAGTGTTGCTGGCGCGACAATCAATTATGGATAGTAGCAACAGGGTAGTTGGTTTCGAGATGCTCTACAGAGGCTCAGAACTTTCATCAAGCGATCCGAAAAGCGGTCTGAAGGCCACCAGTGAGCTTCTGACTAATATTTGCACTTGTGTGATTGAAGAAAAATTCAACGTCAATCATCCTATTTTCATTAATGTTGATGAGCGATTTATTGAGTCACCATACTTTTTTCCAAGCCCAACAGATAAGATCACTTTGGAACTGTTAAAAGGTATCCCGGCGACGCCGAGTATTTTATCGAAGATTAAGCAACTGAAACGGCAAGGGTTTGAGTTTGCGCTGGATGATTATACCTTCGAACTATGTCAGCACGAGTTTCTACCTTTAGTTTCAGTTGTTAAAATTGATCTGTTAGCTTGCTCCTTTGATGAGATTGAAAAGAATCTAAACACACTTCAAAGTTATTCAGTTAAGTTGTTGGCTGAAAAAGTGGAGTCTTTTGGTGTTTTTAACCGATGTGTTGCTCTTGGATTTGATCTTTTTCAGGGCACTTATCTGGAGCGACCTAAAGCCATTCAAGGTACGAAGGTTCCTGTTAATAAACAAGTGACACTCAACTTATTATCAGAGCTTACTCGGCCCGATATTGCCATTAATAAAGTTGCTGAGCTTATATCGTGTGACCCAAGACTCGCGATGAAAATCATACTACTTGTAAACAGCTCACTGTTTTCTTTCGTACGTGAAGTTTCTGATGTTCAGGAAGCTGTCGTTATGCTTGGCATAGATGCTGTAAAAAGGTGGGCAATGATACTGCTGCTTGTTTCTGAGTCTGAGCAACCAATAGAGATTTTTAGGACATTATTGTGTCGTGCGAAAACACTTGAGCTTTACGCTGAAGAGATGAATGAGAACAACCCGAGTGATTACTTTTCTCTAGGGCTTTTCTCGGCGATAGATGCTGTCTTAGGGGTTGAAATGAGCAGTATAGTTGAATCTTTACCATTGAAGCGGGAACTTAAGTTGGCACTCACCAAAAATTCCGGGAACATGGGGCAAGTACTGTTATTGCTCAAGCAACTTGAGAAAGGGGATAAAACAGCACCCCTTTTGTCTCTAGACAACGCCTATTGGCAAGGTTTAACTTGGGCCGATGAACTTATGGGTTCAATGTCGGACTAAAACCGCATATGTTCTAATCCTGATATTCGAAGCTAACACTACTCGTCGAATATTTCATGCCCCATTTGCAAGCTTCTAGTAGCTAACTGTACTTCCTTTAAGAACATAAATAAGGCAGATATAAGCAATAGCATCGCGATGACGAATAAAGTGACAATGGCAATATCCAAATTAGCTCGCCAAAAATCACCGATAAACAATCCAACAACGACGGCACAAACAAAGAGTGCTGAAGCGGTACATAGTCCGATTGACCAGTTGATGAGTTTAATACGCCGCCACAGTGTCTTGAGCTCTTTTTCTGATGCTTCAATAATATCTGGCTTTTTAAGCATATTGAGTCGCCTTTCCATAATTCGTGCCCTATCGACAATTCTCCCTAGGCGTCCAGACATCACATTTAAAAAACCTGAAATACCTGTCAGCATAAAGATAGGAGCAACAACAATTTGAATCACTTGTGCAATGTCAGATATACCGGACTCCATCATCTATTCTGCCTCCGCCTCATGACTATTAACAACGCGACTTCCCCATAAATCGTATTCGTCGGCATGCGTGATGGTCACAGTAACGTTATCGCCAGGTAATAGCTCTAGGTCATCATTTAAATAAACCAGTCCATCAATCTCTGGTGCATCGGCATAGCAGCGTCCAATGGCGCCTTCTTCGTCAACTTCATCGATAAGTACTTCCATAGTCTGACCAATGCGAGCTTGTAACTTACTTGTGCTGATCTGTTGCTGTTTTTGCATAAAGCGATCAAAACGCTCTTGCTTTATTTCTTCAGAGACCGGGTCGGGTAACTCATTTGCTTTCGCTCCATCAACATCGGAATACTTGAAACAGCCAACACGATCAAGCTGTGCCTCATCTAAGAAGTCGAGCAGTATCTGGAAATCTTCTTCTGTCTCTCCGGGGAAGCCAACAATGAAGGTTGAACGAATGACAAGTTCAGGGCATATTTCTCGCCATTTGTTAATTCGCTCCATCGTTTTCTCTGCCGCGGCTGGCCTCTTCATCAGTTTCAGTATTCTCGGACTTGCATGCTGAAAAGGAATATCTAAATAAGGGAGCATTTTACCCTCAGCCATTAGTGGAATAACTTTATCGACAGAAGGGTATGGGTATACGTAATGCAGCCTAACCCATATTCCAATAGTCGCGAGTTTTTCACATAATGCTTTCATGTCGGTTTTAACGGGCATACCATCCCAAAAACCAGTTCGGTACTTCACGTCTACACCGTAAGCACTCGTATCTTGAGAGATAACGAGCAACTCTTTGACCCCTGCGTTCTTCAATCGTTGTGCTTCGTCAAGAATGTCACCAATAGGGCGACTCACCAAATCCCCTCGCATCGAAGGAATAATGCAAAATGTACATCTATGGTTGCACCCTTCAGATATCTTTAAATAAGCATAATGTTTGGGAGTGAGTTTAACGCCAACATCAGGTACAAGGCTGACAAACGGAATATGCTCGGGCTTAGGGAGATGTTCATGTACCTGTTCAACAACCGCTTCATAAGCATGAGGGCCTGTTATTGCGAGAACATTAGGGTGCACTTCGCGAATCTCATCTTCCTTAACACCTAGGCATCCTGTCACAATAACTTTGCCGTTTTCTGCAAGAGCTTCACCTATGGTATCGAGCGATTCTTGAACGGCGGAATCAATAAAGCCACAGGTATTCACAATAACTAAATCAGCATCATGGTAGGTTGGCACCACGTCGTAACCTTCGGTACGTAGTTGTGTCAAGATACGCTCTGAATCGACAAGATTCTTAGGGCAGCCCAATGATATAAATCCGATACGTGTGCCGTCAGCTTTTTTTGTCGATGACTTTTTAAGCACTTTAGCCGGTGTATCTAATGTGGTGGTTTTATTGGGTGTAACTATCTCAACTGACATGAATGAAGCTTATCTCTGAACTAATACCAGGTATTATACGCCATGACGAGACTTCTAAACATCAGCTTTTCGACATTTTCTGGTGAAAGATTAAGCGACTAACATCTTATCCTGATTGATCCGATTAAACTAACTTGTACCGTTTACTAATTCCACGTAAATTTAAACGCTTGTTTCAAACACATATGTAATTCATTTCATGGCGTCAAAAACAAAAGAGCAGATACTG
Organism: uncultured Pseudoalteromonadaceae bacterium; assembly: GCA_964625615.1. Lineage (GTDB taxonomy): Bacteria > Pseudomonadota > Gammaproteobacteria > Enterobacterales > Alteromonadaceae > M269. Next base: position 27,240 of record CAZVDU010000001.1, read on the forward strand.
AATGCCGCAGAGACCTTGTTTGCGGAACATGGGTTTGCAGACACATCAATGCGTGCGATAACACAAATGGCTAAAGTGAATTTAGCGTCGGTCAACTATCACTTTGGCTCTAAGAAACTACTTATTCAAGCCGTGTTGCAGCGTTACCTTTCCACTTTAATGCCTGATATCGATAATAAGCTTTCAGAGTTACTGGAAATAGAACATTCTCCAACCACGGAACAACTGATGAGTACTTTGGTTACGCCTTTGTTGACCTTAAATCAAATTAGGCCAAAAGGAACCGCTATTTTTGTACAGTTGCTTGGTCGAGGTTATACAGAAACGCAGGGGCATTTACGCCGATTTATGATGGTGAATTTTGGTGATGTGCTTAATCGTTTTACTCAAGCGATTAAGGATGTTGTGCCTGACTTGTCCGATGCTGACCTATTTTGGCGTTTACATTTTGCTATGGGCACCTTTGTGTTTTCAATGGCGTCAAGTAAAGCGTTAGGTGAAATAGCAGAAGCAGATTTTGAAGAAGAGTTTGATATCAAAATAGTAATAGAAAAGCTGATCCAATACATCTCAGCTGGGTTAGATGCGAAAGCAAGTTGATCAGAGATTGAAAGACTTTAGGTTAAAATAATATCCTTTATTAGACTAAAGAAATATTGCATAAGTGTTAAACACAAGCTAACAATTAGTAATGGAATATTTTGCTCACCAATAAAAGGTTTATATGTTCAGTATTTGGAAGAAGGGTCATGATACAAGCGCTATCATTGAAGCGCTAGATAGGTCGCTTGCTGTGATCGAATTCTCACCTGACGGTTATATACTCGATGCTAATAACAACTTTCTGAATACAGTAGGCTATAGCCTAAACGAAATCAAAAGTAAGCATCATAGCTTATTTGTTGATGATACAGAGGCTTCGAGTGCCGAATATAAATCTTTTTGGTCGAACTTAGCTGCTGGTAAGTTTAACCAAGGTGAGTTTAAACGAGTAACTAAACAAGGCGATAGAATTTGGTTGCAGGCAACGTATAACCCTATTTTCGACAATGATGGACGTGTTGTAAAAGTGATCAAGTTCGCGTCAGATATCACTAAAGATAAGCTGATGTCAGCTGATATGTCAGGGCAAATTGAAGCCATACATAAGTCTCAAGCAGTGATTGAGTTTGATACCCAAGGCGTTATCTTGGAGGCGAATGATAACTTTCTGCAAACCATGGGATATTCTCTGAACGAAATAAAAGGGAAACACCATTCAATATTTGTTGCTAGAGAAGAGGTTCATTCGGCGGAATACAAACAGTTCTGGCAAAGTCTTGCTGAAGGGAAATACCAAAACGCACGATATAAGCGCATCAGTAAAAGTGGTCAAGATGTTTGGATCGAGGCGTCTTATAACCCTATTCTTGATGCGGATGGGAATATTATTAAAGTGGTTAAGTTTGCCACCAACATTACTGCAAGTGTTGAGCAAGAAGCTCGCTTTAATTTGTTGTCGCTAGTTGCTAATGAAACAGATAATTCAGTCATTATTACAGATGCCAATGGATTAGCTGAGTACATCAATCCGGGCTTTACAAAGCTTACCGGTTATTCCCTGGAAGATGTTGCTGGGCGTAAGCCTGGGGATTTGTTGCAAGGAGAACATACGGATAAAGAAACGATTAAGCGAATTAGCGAAAACTTGAAAAGCAGACAACCGTTTTATGATGAAATCCTCAATTACGATAAGTTTGGGAACGCTTATTGGATAAGTCTTGCGATTAATCCTGTATTTGATGAGAGGGGGGAGCTAAGTCGTTTTGTTGCGATTCAAGCAAATATTGATAGTACAAAGCGGAAATCATTGGAAAACTTAGTTCGTTTAAATGCTATTGGTGAAAACAACTTAGTGATGGAGTTTGATTCAAAAGGGGAGATTGCATCTGTAAATCAACTAACGCTTAAAACGCTTAGTGTCAATGACGTTGAGAAGGCTCGGAAACTAGTCGGGCCGCTAAGAGAAATACTAAGCAACGAACTTTGGTCGCAAGTACAACAAGGAACAAATATAGTTGCAGATGTTTCGGTTAATGACTACTCAGGGGAGCTGAAAAGGCTATCAGGATCTATTTCGCCGGTATTGAATACAGAAGGTAGTTTGGACAAAATATTGCTTTATGGGACAGATATTTCTGAACGAAACGCGGTAATAGCTAATACTCACGGTGCGATGAGTCAAGTTATGGAGCGGATCAGTAATATCATTAAAACAATTGACAACATATCAAACCAAACGAACTTATTAGCGTTAAATGCAGCCATTGAGTCAGCGAGAGCAGGTGAAGCGGGGCGAGGTTTTGCTGTTGTTGCAGACGAAGTGAGAAACTTAGCTCAAAGTACTACTGAGTCAGCTAAGGAAATTGGTGCGTTGATCGATGAGACGAAAGAGCATGTTGATAAGCTGTCAACCTATATGAATAGTGCTGACTAATAAAACCAACATACCCTATGTGTCATGACATAAATTAATCGGTCCTAATTTATGTCATTAACAAATGCAACTGCTCGGCCGATGTAGTTGGCTGGTGTCAGTTGTTTTAACTCTGTTTTAACAGTGTCAGGCAAGTCTAAGCTATCAATGAATTCAGCCATACCTTGTTGATCTACACGTTTGCCTCGAGTCAATTCTTTGAGCTTTTCATAAGGTTTTTCGATACCGTAGCGGCGCATTACCGTTTGAATAGGTTCTGCCAACAGCTCCCAATTGGCATCCAATTCGGCCAATAAATTAGCCTCGTTGACTTCTAGCTTACTGATGCCTTTCAATGTTGCTTGATAAGCAATCACTGCGTACCCAATACCAACCCCTAAGTTACGTAAGACAGTTGAATCGGTTAAATCACGTTGCCAACGTGAAATAGGTAACTTAGAAGACAAATGACCTAGCATAGCATTTGCTAACCCGAGGTTGCCTTCTGAGTTCTCGAAATCAATAGGGTTAACTTTGTGTGGCATAGTCGATGAACCAATCTCACCGGCAACTGTACGCTGTTTGAAGTGACCTAGTGCAATATAGCCCCAAATATCGCGATCAAAATCGATTAAGATAGTGTTGAAGCGAGCTATAGCATCGAACAACTCAGCAATATAATCATGCGGTTCGATTTGTGTTGTATATGGGTTCCACGTCAATCCTAGGCTGGTCACAAACTCAGAAGAGATTGCATGCCAATCGGTGTCAGGGTAAGCAGATAGATGAGCGTTATAGTTCCCAACAGCGCCGTTAATTTTCCCCAGGATACCAACGTTAGCAATTTGATCTCTTTGCTTTTGTAACCTGATCATGACATTTGCCATTTCTTTACCCATGGTCGTCGGAGACGCTGGTTGACCATGTGTTCTAGCCATCATCGGTATGCTCGCATGCTCTTTAGCGAGGTTTTTTAACGCATTAACCAATTGGTCACAATAAGGTAAAACAACGTTACTAATGGCGTCGTCTAACATCAATCCATGGGACAGGTTATTAATATCTTCTGATGTGCAGGCGAAATGTATAAACTCATTAATTTGTTGTAAATCAGTATTGCTTTCCACCTTTTCTTTTAGAAAATATTCAACGGCTTTTACATCGTGGTTTGTGGTGGCTTCGATATCCTTGATGCGTTGTGCGTCTTCTAAACAGAACTCATTGACAATAGTATTCAATAGTTCGTTTGCTGCGTTATTCAGTGCTGGCACTTCCGCAATAGTGCTTACGGTTGCTAACTTTTGTAACCAACGAACTTCAACAATGACTCTGCTTTTGAGTAGCCCATATTCACTGAATATTTCTCTTAATGCCTCTGTTTTACTGCCGTAACGGCCGTCTACAGGGGAAACTGCAGTCAAAGCTGACAACGCCAATGCTTCTTTAGACGTCTTATTTGCAGGGGTGGTCATGGGTTTTTCCTCAAATAGTATTGATTTTTTCGAGTGCTAATTCAGTGGTTTTAAGAATAGCTTTTCGGTTTAATAATATATGTCTGCGTTTACCGCCGGTTTGGCGCCAAAGAACGGCTGCTCTAACACCTGCTAATAACGTTGCTCTGATTTTGTTCTGAAAATTTTGTTGTTTTAGATTTTCAGGAATACCTGCTACCTGAACTTTAGGGCCGATGGGAGAGATAACATCAATATAGATGCTAGCCAAATTAGCGAGCATATTACTTTCTAGCAATCCGTAATGGATCGACTGCCTTTGAATCTCTTCTACTCTTTGCGCTAACTCGCCGAACTTCTGCTGTTTGCCAGCGAGTTTTCGTTCCAACCCTAACATGCTAGCAATATAACGTGTTATTTCTGCATCTTTATTTTTTGATTTTCTACCTAGCTGATACGAGAGGATAGTATAGCCTAGCTTCAGTTTGTGAAAGCTACCGAAAACTTCCTCGGGATGTTCAGGAGAGGTAATGGCAATACTCTTAATAGTTGCCTCGAAAGCATCTTCTTGATGCTCTCCTTTTCGTGCGATTTGCTGTATTAACGCTGCAGCTTGGCATACACCGGCGAGTGCGAGTGTCTTTTCAAAATTTTGCATGACAACCTATCGTATGTATTCCTGAATAATACCGCCTCCAAGGCAGCACTCTTGTTGATAAAAGACGGCAGATTGCCCCGGTGTTACGGCTTTTTGGTGTTCGTCAAATATGACCTCTACATGATCAGCATCAATGACCTTTACCGTGCATGGAATATCCTGTTGTCGATAACGTGTTTTTACCGCACACCTAAACTGTTCTTCGGGTTGGCTTCTGTTTACCCAATGTAATTGTTTCGCAATCAATCCATGAGAATATAGTCTTGGGTGATCTGCACCTTGACCCACGATTAGAACGTTACGAGAGACATCTTTGTCAACGACATACCATGGCTCTTCGCCAAATTCTTTTTTGCCACCAATAAGTAAGCCTTTTCGCTGACCTAATGTATGATACATCAGCCCTTGGTGCTCACCAATTTCCTGTCCTTCTGCTGTCTCAATGATGCCGGGCTGGGCTGGGAGGAATCGACTCAAAAAGTCCTTGAACTTTCTTTCGCCAATAAAGCAGATGCCTGTACTGTCTTTTTTATCGTGCGTAACGAGACCTTGTTCTTCAGCGATTTTCCTAACGGTGGGTTTTTCAAGTTCACCTACCGGGAATAAGGTTTTTGCAAGGTGCTCTTTGCCTAGGGTGTAGAGGAAATAGCTTTGATCTTTATTACTGTCGAGGCCACGAATCATTGCCCATTGATCGTTTTTAAATTCTCGTTGGACATAATGGCCGGTCGCAATGTAATCAGCGCCTAAGTCTTCACAGGCAAATTCTAAGAATGCTTTAAACTTAATTTCTTTATTACAC
>CAZVDU010000001.1:32615-101259 GCA_964625615.1 uncultured Pseudoalteromonadaceae bacterium
GCTTTGATCTTTATTACCGTCTAAACCTCTTAGCAATTGAATATCAGTATTTTCTAGCTTACCAGGCGTTCGTCTCACATAGTGACCAGTGGCAATAAAGTCAGCCTCTAAATCTTCAGCAGCAAATTCAAGAAAGGCCTTAAACTTAATTTCCTTATTACACATAATGTCAGGATTGGGTGTCCTTCCTGCCTTATATTCTTCTAGAAAATACTCGAAGACGTTATCCCAATATTCAGCTGCGAAATTAATGGTGTGTAACTTTATGCCTAACTTATCTGCTACCGCTTGTGCGTCGGCTAAGTCTTCCGCCGCAGAGCAGTAATCAGTGCCATCGTCTTCTTCCCAATTCTTCATAAACAAACCTTCCACTTGATAACCTTGCTGAAGCAATAAATAAGCAGCGACAGAAGAGTCAACACCGCCGGACATACCGACAATGACTTTTTTTTGGCTATTGAGGTTTGTGTTGATAATGGACATTTGACCTATTGATTGAGGGCTGAAAATCGGTGCGGAATTCTAGCAAAAGGTCAGCTTCAATACCAACTATAACCATGGTTATTAGCTGAAGCGTTTGAGCATATGGTATTCAAATGTGAACAGGTTTTATTAGGAAGCTCCGATGAAACCAGCTTCTCTCTTTTATAGCTGGTGAAATTTGCCATTGTCTATGCCATCTATTGTCCAGTTGCCAATCCGGTAACGAATTAATCTAAGAGTCGGGTAGCCAACATGTGCAGTCATTCGTCTTACCTGCCTGTTTTTGCCCTCAGTTAAGGTAATCGATAACCAGGTTGTCGGTATCTGTTTACGTTCCCTGATAGGCGGGTTGCGTGGCCAAATATCTGGCTCGTCAATAATAGATACTTTCGCTGGACGTGTTTTTCCATCTTTTAACGTTACACCCTGACATAACGCATCTATTGCCTCATTGGTTGGTAAGCCTTCAACTTGGACCCAGTAGGTTTTGCTGGTTTTGTTTTCCGGTGAAGCTAATTTATGTTGAAGTTTGCCGTCATTCGTTAACACTAACAAACCTTCGCTATCTCTATCTAATCTGCCCGCTGCATAAATGCCTTCGATGGGAATAAAATCTTTAAGCGTTGCTCTATTATCTGCGTCAGTGAATTGGGTAAGCACGTTAAAAGGTTTATTGAAGAGGACAATTGTTGCGTTTTTGTTACTAGATCGGTTACGAAAGCTGTTTTTACTTCTTTTTTCTATTTTTTGCATAACATATCGCATTAAAAGCCGTCTCAAATTTCAAATATGTGTCGAATTGCTATAGAATTCGCACCCTAAATTTCGCCGCTTTCATTTTGACGACTCTCTGTTTCGTTGACGACTCTTTGTTCAGTCGTTTATAGCAGAACGCTCAATATTAATAGATATCGGTTATACACAGAAAGTTTATATGTCGCTTCTGCGACAACTAATGTTTCGTTTATAGGATTCTTTATGACTCAATCTAAGATCATTTACACTAAGACCGACGAGGCGCCCGCCTTAGCAACTTATTCTTTATTGCCAATTGTACAGGCATTTACGCAATTTTCATCTGTGGATGTAGAAACGCGAGATATATCGTTAGCTGGTCGTGTAATAGCGAACTTCCCTGAATACCTTACAAGCGAACAGCAGATTTCTGATGCGTTGGCTGAATTAGGTGAATTAGCGCAGCAACCAGAAGCTAATATCATCAAACTACCTAACATCAGTGCTTCTGTTCCGCAGCTGCAAGCGACAATTAAAGAGTTGCAAGCTCGAGGCTATGCATTACCGAATTATCCTGAAGAGCCTCAGAACGACAAAGAAGCTGAAGTAAAAACGAAATACGATAAAATTAAAGGTAGTGCGGTAAACCCAGTACTACGTGAAGGTAACTCTGATCGTCGTGCGCCGGCTTCTGTAAAACAGTACGCTCGTACTAACCCACATTCGATGGGACCTTGGAGCTCGGATTCTAAATCTCATGTTGCAAGCATGAGTGGTGGTGACTTCTTTGGTAGTGAAAAGTCAACAACAGTTACTGAAGCAACAGATGTTCGTATTGAATTTAAAAATACTCAAGGCGAAGCAACAGTACTTAAAGCAAGTACGCCTCTATTGGCAGGCGAAATTATTGATGGCTCAGTAATGAGTGTTAACGCACTCCGTGATTTCCTTGAAGCAGAAATCAATGATTCGAAAGAACAGGGTGTCTTGTTCTCACTGCATATGAAAGCGACCATGATGAAAGTGTCAGACCCGATTATCTTCGGACATGCGGTTAAAGTTTACTATAAAGACGTATTTACTAAGCATGCTGATGTTATTGCTGACTTAGGTGTTGACGTTAATAACGGTATCGGCGATTTGTACGCCAAGTTAGGTCAGTTGCCTCAAGATAAGCAAGACGAAATCAACGCTGATATCGCGGCATGTTATGAACAGCGCCCTGAAATGGCGATGGTTAATTCAGATAAAGGTATCACTAATTTACATGTACCTAGCGATATCATCATCGACGCGTCTATGCCAGCTGCTATCCGTTCTTCTGGTCAAATGTGGGGACCAGATGGTCAACTACATGATACTAAAGCTGTTATCCCTGACCGTTGCTACGCAGGTGTTTATCAAGCAACGATAGATTTCTGTAAGCAAAATGGCGCATTTGATCCAAAAACGATGGGTACTATCCCGAATGTTGGTTTGATGGCACAAAAAGCTGAAGAGTATGGTTCGCACGACAAAACATTTGAAATGCCTGCTAACGGTACTGTAGAAGTTATTGACACGAATGGAAATGTTTTGCTTCAACACGATGTTGAAGAAGGCGATATCTGGAGAATGTGTCAGGTTAAAGACTTGCCAATTCAAGATTGGGTTAAGCTGGCTGTTAATCGTTCACGCCTTTCGGCTACACCGGCGGTGTTCTGGCTAAATGAAGCGCGTGCTCACGACGCTCAGTTAATCAAGAAAGTGAATCAATACTTAGGTGACCATGATACAAGTGGACTAGATATAAGAATCTTAGCGCCAGTTGAAGCGACTCAATTCTCACTTGACCGCATGAAGCAGGGGCAAGATACTATCTCTGTAACCGGTAACGTATTACGTGACTATCTAACTGATTTGTTCCCAATCCTTGAACTAGGGACAAGCGCAAAAATGCTATCAATTGTTCCTCTAATGAATGGCGGTGGTTTATTCGAAACGGGCGCTGGTGGTTCTGCACCCAAGCACGTACAACAGTTCGAAAAAGAAGGTCATTTACGTTGGGATTCACTCGGTGAGTTCCTAGCGTTAGCTGCTTCTTTAGAACACCTGAGCCAAACAACCGACAATACTAAAGCTAAGGTTTTGGCAGATGCGCTGGATAAAGCGACAGGTAAATTCTTGCTTGAAAACAAATCACCTTCTAGAAAAGTCAATGAGCTTGATAACCGTGGTAGTCACTTCTATCTTGCGATGTTCTGGGCGCAAGCACTTGCAGAGCAAACAGATGATGCTGAATTGAGTGCAACATTTGCTCAACTAGCTGAGGATTTGACAACTAATGAACAGAAGATAGTTGATGAATTAAACAGTGCTCAAGGGCCTGCTGTTGATTTAGATGGTTACTATATGTTTGATGACGAGTTAGCGTCTAAAGCGATGCGTCCAAGTGCAACGCTTAATGCGGCACTTGCGAGCTTAACCGCTTAAAAACTTTTTAACGGGTTTATTAAAATGATGATAAACCCTTAATAAGCTTTAAAACTAGCAAAAAAAAGCAGATGGTGATCATCTGCTTTTTTATTGCATATTTTACTTTAAGCCTTCTTTGTAGCCGACTTCATATCGCTTACAAACTCACCTAACTGCTTCAGCATTGCTTCTTTATCATCCAAGTGTTGTGCAATGATATTAACCGTTGCTGAGCCACTGATAGCGCCAGCTGCACCTGCTGTTATTGCATCTTGAACTTGTTGAGGTTTTGAAATACCAAAACCTAGAAGTGGCGGTGCTACTTGATGTTGCTGTAGCTTAGCAATAAGCTCACTTGCCGGTATTTCTGCTGCTGTTTCAGCACCAGTAACGCCTGCACGACCTAGCAAGTACGTATATCCTTGTGACTTTTCACCGATAGCCGCAAACGTTTCTTCTGTTGCATTAGGTGGTGCAATAAGGATTTGTTTAATGCCTGTTTTATTAGCAGCTTCAATAAAAGGTTCTGCTTCTCTTAAAGGGACGTCAGCAATTAAAATAGAATCGACACCAGCTTGCGCGGCTTGTTGATAAAATGCTTCTAAGCCTTTAACCATGACTAGGTTACTGTATAAGAGTAACCCAATAGGGATATTGTTGTTTTTCTGGCGTATCTTCGCTATCGCTTCAAAACAAGTGTCTGGTGTCGCACCTGCCCCTAACGCTCTAATGCTAGCATTTTGTATTGTTGGGCCATCTGCAATCGGATCGGAGTAGGGGATACCTAACTCAAGAGCATCAGCGCCGTTATCTATCAAGCACTGCATAATGTTGATGCTGGTTTCTTGATCAGGGTCGCCAATCGTTACAAAAGGAACAAAAGCCCCTTCATTCGCTTCGTCTAAGCGATTAAACATCGTTGTATATCTATCCATTGTATGCATCTCCTAAAACACTGCGTACATGTTCTAAATCTTTGTCGCCACGTCCAGATAAATTGACCACAATAATTGTTTCTTCTTCTGCCTCGTCAGCCATATTCAGCGCATGTGCTAAGGCATGTGATGATTCAAGGGCTGGAATAATCCCTTCTTTGCGAGACAATAATTGGAAGGCGTTCAGCGCTTCGTCGTCACTGGCAGCTGCGTATTCTGCACGTCCTATGCTGTGTAAATAAGCGTGTTGTGGGCCTACTGCTGGATAATCTAACCCGGCCGAAACAGAGTACGACTCCTCAATCTGTCCAAACTTATCTTGCATAATGTAACTGTACGTTCCATGCAATATGCCTTTAGTACCTTTGCAAATAGCGGCACCGTGTTCTTCTGTATGTAAGCCTTTACCCGCGGGTTCTACACCAACAAGCTTAACTTCAGGTGAGTCAATAAAATCTGCAAACATACCAATGGCATTCGAACCACCGCCAACGCACGCAACGACTGCATCGGGTAATCGACCTTCACGTTCCATGATTTGAGCGCGTGTCTCTTCACCTATCATGCGATGAAATTCACGAACAATAGTCGGGAAGGGGTGAGGACCGGCAGCAGTTCCTAATAAGTAGTGTGCCTTATCGTAGTTAGCCGACCAATCTCGCATGGCTTCGTTAACCGCATCTTTTAACGTGCCGGAGCCAGAGTTAACAGGTATAACCTCTGCACCCATTAAGCGCATCCTAAAAACATTCGGTGCTTGTCGATCAACATCTTTCGCGCCCATATAAATACGAGCTTTCAATCCCATGAGGGCACAGGCTAGCGCCGTAGCAACACCGTGTTGTCCTGCCCCTGTTTCAGCGATAACTTCGGTTTTACCCATACGTTTGGTTAGCAACGCTTGCCCTAAAACCTGGTTCGTTTTATGGGCGCCACCATGTAACAAGTCTTCTCGTTTGAGGTACAGTTTGACTTTTGGGTTACTGACTAAGTTGCGAGACAAAGTCATTGCTGTTGGGCGTCCAGCATAGTTATGTAGTAAGTCCATAAATTCTGTTTGGAATTCAGGATCTTTTTGCGCATCGATAAAAGCTTGTTCTAGCTGATCGAGGGCAGGGATGAGCAATTCGGGGACATACATACCACCGAAATCTCCGAATTTAGGGTCTAGCTTGTTCATTAAAAAGTCCTCGATTTAATACTGTCTTAAACGTTGAAATAACGTACTAAGTTTGTTCGAATCTTTGATGCCCGGGGCACTTTCAACCGCCGAGTTAACATCAACAATAGCCACATTATGAGCTGTTGTTTGCATAATATTGTCTGGCCCAATACCGCCCGCTAACACAACTTTGTCCTTGTTTGTTAGAGGTTCGAGTAAGGACCAGTCGAAAGATTGGCCCGTGCCACCGCTTTGGTTACCAACCTTGCAGTCGAGTAAAAACTTATCAACACTTGACGTTGTTAGTGCTGGTATTTCATCTACAACACCTATCGCTTGCCATATTTCGCATGCTTGAGGTAGCTGCTCACGTAGCGCTGAAACATAGCGTTGATCTTCATTACCGTGCAATTGAACCGCGGTGAGGTTAAGTGTTTTTGCTGCATCAACGACGTAGCTTATTGATGCGTCAACAAAGACACCGACGTAGTTGAAGGGTACTTCTTCGGTAATTTTTTTAGCTGCTTTAAGTGATATTGCACGCTTTGATTTTTGCGCAAATATTAAACCCAAATAGGAAGCACCAATATTTGCGATTTCCTTGGCATTTTCAACTTGAGTAATGCCACATACTTTAACTGTGCCGTAGAGCATTCGCTTAATGGCAGCGACGATATTTTTTTGCGCCATGAGTGAACTACCGACCAGAAAGCCATCCGCTAAGGGAGCCAATCGCCTCACATCCCGATTGGTATATATTCCCGACTCAGAGATAAGTACAGCCTCTGGTGCATTACTACGAATGTAAGGAGCCAATTGTTCAGTCATTGCTAAATTGGTACTTAAATCGCGTAAATTTCTATTATTGATACCAATGATTCGCGCATTCAATGCCACGGCTCTGTCTGCTTCTTCTTGATTACTGACTTCGGTCAACACATCCAGCTGATAAAAGTCGGCAAGTTTAGCCAGAGCGCGATATTCTTCATCATTCAATACAGAGAGCATCAATAAGATGGCATCCGCATTATGTTTACGAGCAAGGTGGACTTGATATTCGTCAATAAAGAAGTCTTTATTGAGTACGGGTTGAGTAACTCGCGCAGTCACATAGTCTAAGTAATCAAAAGTGCCTTGAAAGTACTTTTCATCCGTCAGTACCGAGATTCCAGCAGCGTAAGGACCATATGCTTCAATGATTTCGTCGAGATCGAATACAGGCCTAATTAAACCCTTTGATGGTGACGCCTTTTTGCATTCGAAGATAAAGCCGGCATTGGGTTGAGATAAAGCTCCATAGAGGCTTTTGCTTGACGGTGTTAATGTGTCCACAAAGCTTGCAAGAGGCAACGTTTGTTTTCGCTTTTCAATCTCGATCCGCTTGTCGTCGACAATTTTTGTTAATACATTACTCATATTAGCGTTTCGCTTCTACTGGCTGTTGGCTGATTTCTGCTGCACTCAATATGGTCTTTAATGCTTGGCCTGAACGCATAGCATCAATAGCCATTTTAGCACCTTGCTGATAACTCGCTGCAATGCCAGTAAGTTTAAGTAAAGCCCCGGCATTCATGGCAACAGCTGCTTGATGCGCCGCGTCTCCTGAACCTTTTAATATTGCTTCAATTAACTGTTTATTGTGTTGTGGTTCGCCACCTTCAATAGCACTTAAAGGGTATTCCTGTATGCCGAAGTCTGATGGCGATAGTGTAAAGTAATCGATGTTACCATCGTTCAACTCCGCAATCTGAGATGGGCCGTGTAACGCTAATTCATCGAGCCCGCTGCCGTGAACAACTAACGCATTTTTATAGCCTAGAAGGTGCAGTGTTTCAGCAAAAGGCTTAATCAGCTCCGGTGTATATACGCCTATCATCATGTGTGTAGGCCTTGCTGGGTTAGCTAATGGGCCGAGCAAGTTGAACAGTGTGCGGGTTTTTAGTGTATTACGTACAGGCATTGCGTGCTTGATACCAGCATGGTATTTAGGGGCGAAGAAAAAGCAAAAGTTGGCCTGATCCAAGCATTGCCTTGCAACTTCCGGCTCCATCGTCAAGTCCATTCCGAAACCTTCAATTAAGTCTGCTGAACCTGATTTACTGGATACGCTGCGGTTACCATGTTTTGCAACAGTCAATCCACAGCTCGCCGCTACAATAGCCGCTGCTGATGATATATTAATGGTGTTATGACCGTCACCACCTGTACCAACGATATCAGCAAAAATCCCGTTTGGGCTAGAGAAAGCGGTAGCATTATTGATAAGCGCGTTCGCTGCACCGGCAATTTCTTCAGGGGTTTCTTTTTTTATCTTAAGGGCCGTTAGGACAGACGATAAAACGATATTATCGACTTTGCCTGCAACAACATCAGTAAAAAACGACTCTGACTCTTGCTGCGACAAAGCTTTTTGTGCATAGAGTTTTTCTAATATGGGCAATTTAGACATAATATATCAGGCTCTTTGACTTAGGTAGTTGATGCTCTGCGAAAGCAATTGGCTACCGTGTGAGGTTAAAATGGACTCGGGATGAAATTGAAAACCTAAAATTTTATCCTGCTCGTTGTAGACAGCCATAGGAATATCATCATATTCAGCAATAACGGATAACTTCTCAGGTACCTGTGTTGCCATCAATGAATGATAACGAGCGACAGGTAAAGGAGATGGTAAATCGGCAAACATGTTCTCTCCGCAATGATTGATTAACGAAGATTTACCATGTTTGACTTGACCCGCTCTGCCAACCTCACCGCCATAATATTCAACGATAGCCTGATGGCCTAAGCAGATGCCAATGACTGGGTATTTACCAGCGACACGTTCTAGTAATTCTGGCATACAGCCCGCTTTTGAGGGTGTACCTGGTCCAGGGGAGAGCATGATGATGACATTGCCTTGGCATTGCTCTATTTGCTCTGCAATAAATTGAGCATCTACATTGTTACGATAAATGGTTAACGCATAACCTGAACGACGCATCTCATCAACAAGGTTATAAGTAAATGAGTCGACATTGTCGATTAAGAAGATGTGTGTGTTTTTGTGGTTACTCATGTTGTTACACCTCTTCCTTTGTTGCTGAATAGGATGTGTTGGCAGCAGTATTCTGGTGTGCTGAAAGAATGGCTGTTATTACGGCTTGTGCTTTTCCACGTGTTTCATCTGCTTCTGCCTGGGGGTTAGAATCGAAAACAACGCCGGCGCCTGCTTGAACGTATGCTGTATCATTACGAACAAATGCACTACGTATCACAATGCATGTGTCCATATCTCCTTTACCATTAATATACCCGATAGCACCACCGTAACTTCCACGACGTTTACCTTCCGTATGTCGAATAAGCTCCGCTGCTTTTACCTTCGGAGCGCCAACTAAAGTTCCCATATTCATACAAGCTTGATAAGCGTGTAATGCATCTAGGTCTGACTTAAGCTGACCGACAACACGAGATACCAAATGCATAACATGAGAGTAGCGGTCAACTTTTAGCAGTTCTTTGACTGAGCGAGTACCCGGTTCAGCAACGCGTGCAATGTCATTTCGTGCTAAATCAACCAGCATAAGATGTTCTGCTTTTTCTTTTTCATCTTGGCGGAGATCCAATTCAATACGGCTATCTAAGTCAGCATCAATTGAACCATCAGTGTTCTTTCCTCTAGGTCGCGTTCCGGCAATAGGATAGACCTCAACCTCATTGGTGTCCTTGGTGTATTTAAGCGCTGATTCTGGCGATGCGCCAAACATACAAAAATCCTGATCTTGTAAAAAGAACATATAAGGACTGGGGTTTTGTTGTTTTAATTTTGCGTAAGCGAGATAAGGATCGGGGCAAGGCAAACTAAATGTGCGAGAAGGAACAACTTGGAAGACATCACCTGCGAGGATATTCTCTTTAAGTCTTTCTACATCGGCAATATAATCAGTATCTGATTTATCGACGGTTGTTTCTGGTGTTATACCGGTACTTTTATGTTTTGTAATCGATGCTGGCTCGGCGTTTACTTGTTGATTAAGTTCTTCCATGCGTTTGCTAATCGCAAAGTAATTATTACCAACATTAACACCGCTAAAAACGCTCCCAATAATTTCAGTTTTTTGCTCTTTGTGGTCAATGATCAATAGCGTTTCAGCAAGGTAAAAAACAAAATCGGGACAACTGTTTTCACTATCTTCAACAGTAGGTAGTTTTTCAAAACTGGCTAATAAGTCATAAGCTAGAACGCCACCTAAGAATAAGGCTTGGTCGTGTTGGCGAATGGGTTGAACGTTTTGGATGATGCTGCGTAATGCGTCAAACACATAAGGTGCTTTTAACCGATTGTCTTCGTCTAACTGAGCATTAGGTAACTCGAAAGAAAGCTGAATCTCATTACCATTTTGATGAAGCTCTGCTTTCGACGGGCAATGCGCTTCTAGAATGGGGATGATTGACGCTCCGTTTTCTGTTAATGCCTTGCATCTGACCTTTTGTCCATGACATTCTAATCTCATGGCAGCATCGACCAAAATTAGACTTTTAACATTATCTTTGCTGTCTATTTCGGCTGACTCTAGCAGCATACAGTTGGTTTGTTGCTGGCATAATGTTTCAAACGTGTTCAATGGATCGGCGATATACTCTCCGATAATTGACAAGGTCTCCACCTTTCCCGGTTGTTCGCTCAGTTCAGCTAAACTCATTGTGTTATCTCAATCGTTAATTGTTAAAAGCATTAAAACTTACAAATTTTGCTCTAGAAACAAAAAAGGCCCGCATTATGCGGGCCTTCTAGGATTTTTTCTACATGCACAGAAAATCACAGCCCGCCAGAAGAGTCGTGCCACCACCAGTTAGTTGATAAAAAAGCCTGCTGCATGTGTGATTACCTTATTTAATTCGACTGAACACACTATTTTCGGGTGTTATTCAGTTATAATCTGCCTATATAGGAAAAAGCATTGTGCTTGTTCTGTCAACTATTATTTGGTTTTTCTAACTGTGAAAATAGATTTACATTCGCATACCTATTATTCAGATGGACAGCTGTCTCCCTCTGAACTCATCGATAGAGCGCACAATATGCAGGTTGATGTGCTTGCTATAACTGATCATGACACAGTAGCTGCCATTGGCGAGGCTCAGGCCTATCAAGCCAAGCAAAAGCGAGCGATGATAATCGTTCCTGGCGTTGAAATATCAACGCGCTGGCATGGATTCGAAATCCATATTTTGGGGTTAAATGTTGACCATGAAAACTCTTTGTTTACAGAAAGGTTGGCGGAGCAGACTGAAAGGCGAAATGTAAGAGGTGAGGCCATCGCTGAAAAGCTTGCCAGAGTCGGCATAAAAGATACATTGGTGGATGCTAAAGCCTTAGCTAATAAAGGACAATTAACACGGGCTCATTTTGCGAGAGTTTTGGTCAAAAGGCAGGTTGTTAAAGACAATCAACAGGCGTTTCAAAAATACTTGGGCAAAGACAAGAGAGCGTACTTCAAGCCGCAGTGGATAGAGGTTGAAGAGGCCATCAAATGGATACACGATGCCAAGGGACAAGCTGTTTTGGCACATCCAGGTCACTATGATTTGACTGCTAAGTGGTTACGCCGTCTTATTTCAGAGTTTAAGCTTTGGGGAGGGGATGGCATGGAAGTAATTCATACCAGTTTATCGCCTGATAGGAAACGTCAAATGGTGTCCTATGCTCAAGAATATGACTTGCTTGCGTCAGCAGGGTCGGATTTTCATTTTCCCAGTCGTTGGACAGAACTAGGTCGGAGTTTAACATTACCCAGCGATTTAAAACCTGTTTGGCAAGATTGGGTGTTGACTTAGGTTTGTTGGGCCTCGTATTTAATGTAATTAGTATAAGGCCGCATAAACTTAAGGACTTTTGGCAAGCTTAAGAGTAAGATCTATATACTCAATAGTTGAACCCTCATCGAAGTAATAGCCGTCTTTAAACGTATTGGTAGCAAAGGCATCATATTATGAGTCAGTTTTTTTATATCCACCCTGATAACCCACAAGCTCGATTGATTAAACAAGCCTGTGAAATTATTCGCAATGGACAGGTGGTCGTTTATCCTACAGACTCCGGTTATGCCATAGGTTGCCAAATGGACAACAAGTCAGCATTAGAGCAAATATGCCGTATACGAAATATTGGTAAAGATCATAACTTTACGCTGATGTGCAAAGACATGTCAGAAATTGCAAATTACGCACGTGTTGAAAATCAGGTTTTTCGGCAAATTAAGAATAATACCCCCGGCCCTTACACCTTCATTTTAAAAGCGACGAAAGAAGTACCTAAGAGGCTCATGAATCCGAAACGGAAAACCATTGGTATTCGTGTTCCTGGCAATGAGATCGCTCATGCATTGCTAGAAGAGTTCGGTGAACCGTTAATGTCTACGACGCTCATTTTACCTGATGAGGTTGTCGCTGAGTCGGACCCAGATGAAATTCGAGAAAAGCTTGAGAAGCAAGTAGGGCTTATTATTCATGGTGGCTTTCTTGGTGAACAACCAACCACAGTTATTGATATGTCAGAGGGAGAGAGTGTGATTATTCGAGAGGGAAACGGTGACAGTAGCGTATTTTCTTAGGCTTTTTACATAGTGACTGACGAACAACAAACACACCAAGAGCCGGTTCAGCAACCCTTACCACTAGCTTTCATCAACGGGGAAGCGTTGATAGAAAAACCGGAAGATTTATATATTCCGCCTGATGCGCTAGAAGTTATCCTTGAAACGTTTGAAGGCCCATTAGATTTACTTTTGTATCTTATCCGTCGACAACGCCTTGATATCGTTAATTTACCGATTCTGCAGATAACACGGCAGTATATGGACTATGTTGATGTTATGAAGGGGCTCAAATTGGAACTTGCAGGTGAATACCTGCTGATGGCGGCTATTTTAGCAGAAGTAAAATCTCGACTATTGTTGCCTAAGCATGATGACACTGAAGAGGATGAAGATGATCCACGTGCAGAGCTTATCCGCCGCTTGAAAGAATATGAAGTTGTAAAATTTGCAGCGGAAGAAATCGATAAATTACCTAGACAACAACGTGACTTCTTTACCATTCAAGCTGACGTCGATGAAAGTGTAGAACCTATTAAAATCCTTCCTGAGGTTTCATTGCAAGAGCTGGTATTGAGTTTTCAGCAAGCGATGAAAAAAGCGAAGACGTTCGAGCATCACCAGATTGCCAGAGAGTCACTTTCTACTCGCGAAAGAATGGCACATATTATTGATTTAATTGGACCTCATACTTTTACAGGGTTTGATGAGTTATTTGAAGTGAGTGAAGGGAAAGCCGGAGTCGTTGTGACCTTTCTAGCAATACTAGAATTGGTAAAAGAAGATTTAATTGAACTGGTTCAGGCGCAGCCTTTTGCCAATATCCATATCAAAATGGCAAGTTAATATGGCGGCAAAAATAAATACACAGCAACTAAAACAGCTGATTGAAGCGGCAATATTTGTTGCTGATCACCCATTAACCAGAGATAAGCTGCAAGAGACAGTATTACTGGGGTTAAGTGTTAGTAAAAAAGCAGTTGATGAAGCACTTGAATCTTTGCGATTAGATTATCTGTCTCGTGGTGTCCAGCTGGTGAAGGTTGCATCAGGTTATCGATTTCAATCAAATGACAGTTTAAGTCCTTGGTTGGGACGTTTATGGCAAGAGCATGCCCCGCGATATTCAAGGGCAATGCTTGAAACGCTCGCACTTATTGCTTATAGACAGCCTGTTACTCGTGGAGAAATTGAGGATGTTAGGGGGGTTGCTGTAAGCAGCAATATCGTCAAGACGATGATTGAAAGAGATTGGGTCAAGGTTGTTGGTCATAAAGAGGTACCTGGGCGTCCTGCTTTATATGCAACAACGCCTGGTTTCTTAAATTATTTTGGCCTAAAGAGCTTATCAGAACTACCCTCAATAGAAGAATTTGAAAGTATAGTTGTTGATAAAGACAATCATGAAGGTGGTGGTCAGTTGAAAGTAGGGTCGGAAGCATCAGTAACTGTTGAGCCGACAATCAATGTTGATACAAAAGAGAATCAAATACACTAATGAGTGAAAAACTACAAAAAGTATTAGCAAATGCAGGCTTCGGTTCACGCCGTGAGATGGAGAAGTGGATTGAGCAGGGACGTGCCAGCATTAACGGTAAAGTTGCGGCGCTGGGTGAGCGTGTCGAGCCTAGTGATAAAATTATGCTTGATGGTAAGAGTATTGCGCGGGAGCAACAAAAGCCCGTTTGCCGTGTATTAATGTATAACAAGCCTGAAGGGGAGCTTTGCACACGTAGCGATCCAGAAGGGCGGCAAACCGTATTTGATAGATTACCTGCCATAACACCGGGGCGTTGGATAGCTGTTGGTCGCCTGGATATCAATACAAGCGGCTTGTTGTTATTTACGAACGATGGCGAGTTGGCAAACAGGATGATGCATCCCAAGCATGAAATTGAGCGTGAATATGCGGTACGAGTGTTTGGGGAAGTGAATAATGACGTATTAAAAACCCTCACTAAGGGCGTGCAATTAGAAGATGGCAAGGCCAAGTTTACGAAGGTGACTCGTCGTGCTAGTGATGAAGAAGCAATAAACCAGTGGTTTGATGTGACGTTGTCTGAAGGTAGAAATCGAGAAGTCCGTCGTATGTGGGAATCTCAAGGGTTACAAGTAAGTCGCTTGATTCGATTGAGATACGGAGAAATTGAGTTACAGAAGAGATTACCTCAAGGTGGGTGGGTCGAGTTGGAGCTTCCTGAACTTAATAAGTTACGTGGATCTGTGCAACTGCCCCCTGAAACTGAGACAGTGATCAATGAACGTAAGAACAAATTGGATCATGTTCGCATTAGCCGAATGCGCCGTTCTGTTAAAAAGCATAAGCTAAAACATCGTCAAAGTTTGAGGCGATGATCTCTTTTTTGAGTAATTGTAACGCTGTATTTCTGTTGTGATGAAAACGTTAAGTTTCAATCAACGTTTAACTATGCTTAAAAATAAACCAATAATGCAACGTATATCGGATCAATGGCATTACTCTATAATGGTCACGACCTTATCCAAGCGTTGTTTAATGATGTCTCTGAACCTGCCCGAAAGCTCTCTAAAGAAAACGCGGCTAGGGGAAGTAGGGCGCCATATTAAGGCATGGCGCCTGCTAATTGGGCTGTCTAGTAATTCACAAACATGTAGTGCCTCTGGTCTATGCATTTCTGAGTGAATATATAAGCCTGGTAAGAAAGCAACACCTAGTCCCATAACAACCATTTGTCTCAATGTATCTAAACTTGTACCCTCAAAGTCACGCATTAAGTTAGCGCCAAATTGCTGACAAATGTCCTGAACTTGCCTGTGAAATCGGTGTTGTTCCTCAAGTGTTAATACGTTCTCTCCAGATATTTGAGTCGCTGAAACATCGTTTTGTGACGCTAGCTTATGATCCGCAGGTACAACGAGCTTTAACGGCTCTATAAACAAGGGCTGTACTGATAATTCGGTTGATGCAATGGGGAGAGGGGACAGAATAAGGTCGAACTCGCCAGCAATTAATTGCTCCTCAAGCAGCATTGGCGGTGCCTCTCTGACATAAAGCTTTAATTCATCATATTGTTTATGAAGTTCGGGTAATACCGAAGGCAGTAAATAAGGGCCTAACGTTGGCGGAACGCCAAGCTTAAAAGTTGTTACTGGCCCATTTTTAATCCAGTTTGCTGCATCTAAGAATTCATTGTTAGCATCAAGGATTTTCTTCGCTAACGCGAGTAGCTCTCGCCCTTGTACTGAGAGTAGAGTCCCTGAACGTGACCGTTCAAATAGTTGGAATCCTAATTGTTGTTCCAAGCTACTTACCTGTAATGTTAAGGTAGGTTGAGTAATACCCAAATTTTGCGCCGCTTGTCTAAAGTTAAGTGTAGATGCCACTGTTATGAAATAGGTCAGCTGCTTGATGGTTGGTTTGTTCTTAATGATTTGTTCTCTTTTATTTACAGTTGTACTCTGATAGGTAAAACTTATCAGTAACTTATATATCTTTCTATCTAATTATCAAGCCATAGTGCATCGATTAGCAAAAAGTTGTCCGATTTGTCGAGCGGCTTTGTATGTATATTGGAGGCGCATTATGAAGCATGTTATTTCTGGCGTCGCTAAATTTCAACGTGAAGTTTTCCCTGGGAAAGAGAGAGCGTTTAAAAAATTAGCGACGGGGCAAAATCCCGAAGTGCTCTTTATTACTTCTTCGGATTCACGTATAGACCCTAATATGGTCACTCAAAGTGAGCCTGGTGAATTATTTATCTGCCGCAACGTAGGCAATGTTGTGCCACCTCACAGTAATCAGACTGGCGGTATGACAGCGTCTATTGAGTTTGCTGTGGCTGCGTTAGGTATCAAACATATTATTGTGTGTGGTCATACTGATTGCGGCGCAATGAAAGGTGCTATTAACTTAGACGGTCTAGATAGTTTACCCCATGTTAAGGAGTGGCTTGGACACTGCAGAGCAGCTACTGAAGTTGTTAAGGAAAGGTTTGGCGAGGTGTGTGACGATCACCTTGAAGAAGTAACTAAGGAAAATATCCTGCTTCAACTGCAACATTTGCGAACTCATCCAGCAGTAGCAGCGAAGATAGCAACAGGGCAAGTGAATTTACACGGATGGTTATACAACATTGAAACAGGCGATGTGCTTTGCATTGATGAAGACACGAGACAATACACACCAATGGACGAATGCTATGCGTCTATGATTGTAGATAAGTCAGTATACTCAACAGGACGATAATAAAATAATGATTAAGATTGATACATCGAATATTAAAGGCGATATAACTGGTGGTATTACCGCAGGCATTGTTGCTTTACCTTTAGCTCTAGCATTCGGTGTCGCATCCGGTCTTGGCCCTATTGCAGGAATGTACGGTGCTATAGCTGTTGGTTTTTTTGCGGCTCTTTTTGGTGGTACGCCATCCCAAATTTCCGGCCCTACTGGTCCTATGGTTGTAGTATTGGCGGGTTTATTTGCAAGTTTGACAGGAAATCCAGCGCTTATCTTTACTGCTGTCATGTTGGCGGGCGTTATTCAGATTCTGATGGGCGTTCTGGGGTTAGGTGATTATATTCGACTGGTACCTTACCCGGTTATATCAGGTTTTATGAGTGGTATAGGTATAATTATTATAAGCCTGCAAGTTATCGTATTAATGGGCCACCCTTCGCCTAGTAACACGCTTGATGCGTTGGGCGATATACCTGTGGCGATATCTGATATTAACTTTAAAGCTTTGGCACTTGGTATAGGCACATTGATCATTGCCTATCGATGGCCACCTAGTTTTGGCAAATACGTCCCTGGGACACTAGCTGCTTTGCTTATCGGTACTGTTGCAAGCTTATTTCTCGGAAGTGTACCAACATTGCGTGATGAGGGTATCCCTGAAGGCTTACCTGAATTAGTGATGCCTGTTTTTACGGGAGACAGTTTTGGCTTGGTTTTAGAAGCTGCAGTTATTTTAGCTGTTCTAGGCGCTATCGATAGTTTATTAACGTCACTTGTAGCTGACAATATGACGCGTACACGCCATAACAGTAACAAGGAGTTGGTTGGTCAAGGTATTGGTAACACTTTTGCTGGATTTATCGGTGGTATTGCCGGTGCTGGCGCAACTATGCGTACGTTTGTGAATATTCGTAGCGGTGGACGTGGTCAGATATCGGGTATGGTCCATGCGATTCTATTGCTGGCTATTGTATTAGGGTTAGGTAGCTTAGCTTCATACATTCCTCATGCTGTACTCGCCGGTATTTTGGTAAAAGCTGGCGCCGATATTATTGATTGGAGCTATATAAGAAAAGCGCATCGTGGCCCTAGGTTCGATTTGCTACTCATGACCATTGTTGTTGCCATGACAGTTTTTGTAGATCTTATACAAGCGGTGGGCGTAGGTGTTGTATTAGCAGCACTTGCCTATGTTAAGCAAGTTGCTAAGGTACAACTAGACCAACTTAAAAACATGCCTGATCACTTGGACGATCCAGAAGAACACGCACTTTTAGAACAAGCTCATGGTCGAGTTCGTGTCTTCGATTTTGGCGGTCCCTTAAGTTTTGGTGCGGCAGCTGACGTTGGTCATCACGTTAGAGAAAAAGTGAAAGCCAATGAGCAAGTACTTATTCTAGATTTTGAACGAGTGCCTTTTATGGATGTATCAGCGGCTAGAGCTGTTGAGACTATTGCTGTTGATGCAAAAGCAGCCGGTAAATTACTTTATGTTTCTGGACTAGGAAAAGATGTAGAAGATGTATTAATTGGGTTGGGGGTTGATCAGCACTATGATAAATCGTCAATTTTTAAAACTCGCTTAGAAGCATTAAAATCTGCAGAAAAAGTGATCTCAGAGAGTAATATCAACGTAAAAAAGGATGAGCAGGTTGGGATAGAGCAAACCCAACCTGCAGCTCAAACCAGTTAGTACGGATATAATTTAAATTTTCATGAAATTGCTATTCAAAGTCAGAACTTCAACGTGGCCAAGTATAGCCACGTTTGTAATGTTGGCATCAATTACCTTACTTGGCTTTTCTCTTATAGAAAAGCATAGTAGGTTAGTGTATCTAAACGAATCCTCTTGTGATTCTGTTGCTTCTGATATTTTAGATAATGAACTTCAGGAAGAAGCTACTGATTACATGGCTGATTCGATGGAGTTTTCAGGCTGCATTTACAAATCTAAAGGAAACGCTAAGGCTTTACATAAAGTCTTAGTGTTTTGTCGTTCACAGTATAAACCTCCTTTTATGGAAAAAGAACAACGCCCTCCACAAAGCTCGATCGTTTAAGCGTATTTAGTAATACAAGCACCAAGATAGCTATTCCATTTAGACAAAGAAAGAATGTAGTAATGACGTGCTTGTGAGTTTTACAACAAGTAAATTAGATCGAGAAATATATAAATGTTTAAAGAATTTAAGAATGATTTAGCCGCAAGTATTGTGGTGTTTTTTGTAGCTGTTCCTTTATGCTTAGGGATTGCGTTGGCGTCGGGTGCGCCGCTCTTTGCTGGAATTATTGCAGGTATTATTGGTGGTATTGTCGTTGGTATCGCTAGTGGTTCGCCGCTAGGTGTGAGTGGACCTGCAGCTGGGTTAGCGGTTATTGTATTTGCTGCTATTGATACTTTAGGTGCCTGGGATATCTTTTTAGTATCTGTTGTTCTAGCAGGGGTTTTTCAGTTAATAATGGGCTATGCAAAAGCAGGCTTTATTGCGTTCTTTTTCCCCTCATCTGTCATCAAAGGCATGCTGAGTGGTATCGGTATATTGATTATATTAAAACAGATTCCCCACGCGTTAGGTTATGACAAAGATCCAGATGGTGATTTTGCTTTTATACAGGTAAATGGTGAAACAACATTAAGCGCATTAGGGAAGGCGTTTGAATATCTTACACCAGGCGCGATGCTGATTTCGATCATATCAATACTTGTGTTGATATTTTGGGATGCAGTTTTGGTTAAAAAACATAAGATCTTCCAGCTTATACAAGGGCCTATTGTCGTCGTTTTCCTTGGTATTATAATGAATTCCATGTACCAGAGTGGGATATTGAATTTTAGCTTAGCTGAAGATAGTTTAGTTAGCCTTCCTGTATCTAATAATTTTAGTGAGTTTTTAGGACAATTCACAACACCAGATTTCTCTGCAATCACGCAGTTTGAAGTATGGAAAGTTGCATTAGTTTTAGCCATAGTTGCGAGCCTTGAAACACTTTTATGTGTAGAAGCAACAGATAAACTTGATCCATGTAAGCGTATTACTCCAACGAATAGGGAGTTGAAAGCACAAGGTTTAGGTAACATGCTGTCAGGCTTTATAGGTGGGTTACCAGTAACACAAGTTATTGTTCGAAGTTCTGCCAATATCGCATTTGGTGGTAAAACAAAGCTATCAGCTATATTGCATGGCTGTTTCTTATTAATCAGTGCATTCACATTAGTTAACTTGCTTAATATGATTCCTTTGGCGAGCTTAGCGGCCATATTAATTATAGTGGGTTATAAGTTGGCCAAACCTGAGCTGTTCAAGCAGATGTATAGTCAAGGGTGGGAGCAGTTTGTCCCATTTGCTATGACGATATTAGGCATTCTGGCGACAGACTTACTTATCGGTATTGGTATAGGCATGGCCTTTGGTATTTTATTTACATTACATCATAGTTACCGCAATTCTTATTACATGAAGGACGTTGTGACTGCAGAGGAAGATCAGGAAGTTCATCACTTAGTGTTAGCAGAGGAAGTGTCATTCTTCAATAAAGCTGGTGTATTAAAAGCGTTAAACGACTTTCCAGAGAATTCAAAGGTGATCATCGATTGCTCTAACTCTAAAGCGATAGCACGTGATGTGGTGGAGATTATCGAGAATTACATAGCAAGCGCCGAGATGAAAAATATCATCGTTGAGACGATAGAGTTCCACCCGGAAGTCGGAATAAAGACTTTTGAGACTCAACCAAAAATTGAAGGTGTTGCATTAGATTCAAGTATGGCTCGCTCCACCTAGAAGAATGAAATATTCGAGTAAAGAAAGAACCCAGTGATATTCCATCACTGGGTTTTTTCTTTTTGGGATTCTTTATACGAGCCAACACAGATAATATGAATTGGTATTATACTAGTGCCAAGATCAAGAAGCTCTAATAACAGCGTTTTATTCGTATAAGGACTCAATACATGCATAAGTTTTTGATGTTACTACTCTTACCTTTGGCTTTTGTAGCGAGTGCTAAAGAGAATACATTTACTGAGCTAGTAGAAGAACATTGGCAATATCAATTAAAGATCAATCCTTTAGGAGCGACTCAGCGCGGAATAAAGCGTTATAATCACTTGTTGCCTAATGTTAGCCGAGATGCGCTGCAGCGACATTATGAGATTAATAAAGGTTATATTGAGCGTTTAGGAAATATTGAGCGCAGTCAGTTAAGTGTTTCTGACCAAGTTAACTATGACTTGTTGAAATGGGTAATAGAAGAGTCAATTGCTGAATTTGAGCTGGGTACTTATCGCGTCCCTTTAAATACCTTTTCAAGTTTCTTTACAGCCGCTATAAGAACTATGTCTACGGCAACGTTCGAAAAAGAAAATGACTATCACGCGTACATAGAGCGTATCAGTAGGTTGCCGACTTACTTCCAGCAGAACATCAATAATATGCGATTGGGGTTGAAGGATGATTTTACACAGCCTCGCATTGTTATTGAAGGCGTTCTGCCTGTTGTAAAAGCACAAGTTTATGATGATCCGACGAAGAGTGCTTTGTTTAAGCCTTTTACTGATTTTCCTGCGAGTATCCCTGA
Source organism: uncultured Pseudoalteromonadaceae bacterium (assembly GCA_964625615.1). GTDB lineage: Bacteria > Pseudomonadota > Gammaproteobacteria > Enterobacterales > Alteromonadaceae > M269. Next base: position 53,760 of record CAZVDU010000001.1, read on the forward strand.
ACAGAAACGAGAAGAACTAATTAAAAAAGGGAAAGAAGTTATATCTGGTCAAGCGAACGATGCGTTCGGTCATCTTGGACGGTTTCTCGAAAACGAATATTTACCTCAAACAAGGGAATCGTTTGGTGCTTACCAAATGGATAATGGTGAAACCTATTATGCCCACCAAATTAAGCGATACGTGACATCAATTGATAAATCAGCAGATCAGATCCATGAGGTTGGTTTGTCTGAAGTATCAAGAATCAAAAGTGGAATGTTAGCGCTGATTGAAGAGCTTGAATTTGATGGTGACTTTGGCACTTTCGTAAAATTTCTCAGGACAGATCCTCAATTCTATGCAAAAACAGAATCTGAGTTATTACAGTATGCGTCGTTTGTCGCTAAACGTATTGATCATCGCATGCCAGGTTTCTTTGGTAAACTTCCTCGCTTGCCTTATGGAATAGAAGCTGTACCGAGTGAGATAGCACCTAACTACACGACAGCCGCATACTGGCCTGCAACCTCTGGTGGTAATCGTGGTGGAACCTATGTCGTCAATACTTATCAGCTTGATCAACGGCCTTTATATGAACTCGTAGCATTAACACTGCATGAGTCGGTTCCAGGGCATCACCATCAAAATGCTTTATCTCAAGAGTTAGAAAATGTTCCTAAGTTTAGACAGCGTTTGTACTTAAGCGCATTTGGTGAAGGGTGGGGCCTTTATTCCGAGAAACTCGGAATCGAGATGGGTGTCTATCAAACACCTTATGAGCACTTTGGACGATTAAGTTATGAAATGTGGCGCGCATGCCGTTTGGTTATTGATACCGGCATACACGCAAAAGGTTGGACACGACAACAAGGTATCGACTTTCTCGCTAACAATACTTCTTTATCATTAGCTAATGTTCGAGCAGAAGTTGATCGTTATATCTCTTGGCCAGGCCAGGCTTTGAGCTACAAGCTAGGCGAACTTAAAATGTGGGAGCTAAGACGAAAAGCTGAAAGCGCACTAATGGATAAATTCGATATCCGGAAGTTTCATGATGCTATATTGGAAAACGGTGCTCTACCATTGGAGCTGCTTGAAAAGCAGGTTACAAGGTATATTGAAGAGGGGAGAGGCGGCTAACTGCCTCTGCTAATGCTCAAGTCTTAATGTAAGTATTTTGTTGATTTACTAAGGTTATGAGTTGACGACTCTGAGGTTAGGGGCTGACGCATTTTTAACTGCACGATTTAATTGCTTAAATTCTTGCTCAGCTTTCTTGTAATCTTCTTCATTGATCTGAAATTCAATATTCTCGCAAATTTCACTGATATCGCTAAAGCCGTAACTACCCGCTGATCCTTTGAGTTTATGAATTAGTTGTCTAAGCTCATCCCAGTTTTGTTTTTCAAAAGCTGTACTCAAATTTGCAAGTTTTTGTGGTAGTCGACTAGCATACCCTGCGACTAACTTGTCAAATGCTGAAGACGAAGGTGTATCCTCAGAAATACTGACCGGCTTAGGTGGGAGTATATTGCTTAGCATGTCGTAGAATTTCTGCGTATCAATAGGCTTAGCGAAATGGCCATCTGCACCAGACTCCTGGATTTGCTGGCGACTCAAATTATCATTGTTGGCAGTTAACATAATGATTGGTTTTGAATAACCTGAACTCTTAAGTCCAATAGTCGCTTCAATGCCATCCATTACTGGCATTTGCATATCCATAAGAATAAGGTCGAATTCATTATTATTAGCAAATGTTAATGCTTGTGCGCCGTTCTCTGCTAGCGTGAGTTTAGCGCCTGTTTTATTTACTAAATAAGATATTAAGTGCCTATTGTCTTCATTATCGTCAGCGCATAATATGTTTGCGTCTAATGCTGGGACAGTGAGGTTTGGCTGTGTACTTTGTTCTAGGACTTGTTCAGCTTCTAACTCATTGTTAATAAAAATTGCGTCAGCTGATGTTATCCAAGGCAAATAAACTGCAAACTGACTACCAACACCCACTTGACTAGTGACTTTGATGTGTCCTCCCATCAGTTGTACGAGCTCTTTGGATATATAAAGGCCTAATCCTGTACCGCCAAACTTTCTGGTTGTCGCTTGATCCGCCTGTGTATAAGCACTGAAGAGTTTGGATAGTTGATCTTCAGTGATGCCGGTGCCGGTATCCGAAATAACAAAAATAAAGCGTTTCTTCTTCTGATCCAGCGATACCGACAAATCAATATGGCCTTGAAGTGTAAATTTAACGGCGTTATTACAAAGGTTGATTAAAATTTGTTTGAGTCGTGTGGGGTCAGTAATAAACAAGCTAGGTAATGGGAAATTCCAATTAATTCTGAACTCTAAACCTTTTTTACTTGCTGGTTCATCAACATAACTACTCACCTCTGCCAACAGAGACACCAAACAAGTGTCTAACTCTTCCAACTCTATCTTGCTTGCCTCTATTTTAGATACATCCAGAACATCATTAACAATGCTTAACAGGTGCTTACCACCTGCATTGATAGCTTTTGAGGCACGAGTTCGGTCTTGGCTGTCTACGCCCTCATCGTTGAGCATTTCTGAATAGCCGATAATTGAATTTAGAGGTGTCCTAATTTCATGACTGATGTTGGCAAGAAAACGGCTTTTTGCGGCAGTTGCTTCTTCAGCAAGGAGCTTTTCTTTGTGTGCGATGTTAGCTTTGAACTTAATTTTATGGCTCTCAGCCAGTTCTTTTGATTGGATAAGGATTTTTTGTTCACGCTCCATAACTGAATTTTTCATACTCCGAAATTCGCGTGCAAGCTCACCTAGTTCACCTTTGTCTGAGACATGGATATCTTCGGTATATTTACCCCCTGCAACTAGCTTAACGGCTTTTAAAAGTTTTCCGACTGGCTTAGTAATACTTCGGGCCAAATAGAAAGATCCTAGTACCGATAAAAGTAAGCCAATAATAAAGAAAGGGATAAGTTCGATCAGGAACTTATTAAGCGGTGATAATGATGCACTAATAGAGTCTTGCAGTATCACAACAAATTGCATTTGTTGTTCTGTGAACAAGGTAAATGGCATAACAACCACGGAGTCTTCCCCAAGAGGCAGGGTGAAGATTTTTTCTTCTCGTTCATTAAGCGGCACAGGCGCTTGCTTAAAGCTCTCTTTGACGTTCTCAATATTAACATTGGTCGTTAATGCAAGTTGGTCCTTATTCTGGGTATAAACCACTACGCTTATATCGAGCGAAATCAACGCTTTTATTCGTTGCAATAGCCCCATGCTTATCTTTCTGCCCATGACCAACCAACCTATCTGCGCTGGGGCTGTAATTGGTTCTGCCGACATGAGATAGGGGGCGTCGCCTAACATGGTTATCCAGGCTTTGGTTTTGTGATTTTCTTCTAAATGTTGAACAATGATATTTCTATCAACATCTTCTTTAGTGCCATAACGAGCAATCAGGACATTATCGTTATCTAAAATATAAGCTATGTCAGCTTTTATTCTGCTGCCGTGATTAAATAAGATGCTATTGATGGATTCTGTATCAACGCCTTGACCAACAGCTCGCCTAAGAGCCCAATCTTTGGCTATGGTTTCTACGCTAGAGTCTAGGTGGTCTTTGGCAACGTTAATTTCATTAAAAAATACGTTGCGGCCAACGTTGAGACGTTTCGAAAATGCACCTTGTGCTTGATTGTAAGCGGCGTTGTATACACTGAATAAGGTGAAAATAAAAACCAATGTTAAGAGACTCACGACCAGTACAAATATTTTTCTTTGTAGCGGCGTTGGGTTCATTGGTTATCTCTTCTTCGGACATATTATTTTTACAATAGACAAGCATATAGCCGATGAAGTTTCACGTAAACCTCACAAAGTGCAATTTTTTTGTTTTTTCAATTGAAGGCCGACATGAACGGTCGGCCTTAGAGAGGTTATTCGTCAGAGTAATCGCGTTCGATCTTGCCTTCTAAATCCCTATTGTCTAGTTCTAGTTTAACGGGCCTTTCTAGAATAATGCTGCCTTTAATATCAACATTATCTTCGATAGTCAGTGTTGGTTTATGGCGATTCCTGCCCCAACGGCTATTAGAACGGCGGAATATTACATCACCTTCTACGATAGTGCCGCTTCGCAACGTAACATCGCCATTATTGGTTATAACGCTATTGCCGACCTTAACATCATTTAAATGGATGTCGCCGTTGACTGTTTCAACATCGTCGCCAACATTTGAGTTTTCTTCAATTTCAATATCACCATTAACACTTGATAGAGAGCGTTCTGATGTCAGATTATTACCTGCTTCAATGTCTCCATTAACCGTTTCTGCGCTGCGGATGTTGACATAATCACCAATATCTATACCACCATTAACTGTCTCTACGTTTTTCGCAGTACTATGATTGTCTATATCGATATTTCCGTTAACAGTACTGACGTCTTTAACGTGAGATGACTCATCTACATCAATATCACCAAAGACTTTAGATATTTCAAAACCACCATCGCTACCACCAACGTGGACGATACACCCAGACATCATTGAGGCAAGTATTGTTGCCGCGAAAATTTGTTTGACGTTATGTAGCTGCATGCTGTTCTCCTGAACTATTTTTTAAGAATTGTTATAGTCGTTTAGCAAAAGTTAAGCCAAATACCTAAAGCATTGATTAACAAGATAGTTTGCATTCTCACACTCTCTTAGTCGTATAAAAAATGCTAAAAGTTGGTTAGAAATACAAATAAAATGATATTTGAGCGCAGGGGAGTTTATGAAACGTAATTTTTGGGGTTTATTTTTCGTCTTTTTCTCTTTTACATCACAAGCTGATTTAGCTTCTGATGAGAAAAAAATTGTTGGGGCGATTGAGCGTAATTTCTCTGGGCAGGTTAAGTTTCTAGAGGAAATCGTTAATGTAAATTCGGGGACATTGAATATAGAAGGTGTTAAAGCAGTAGGCCAGGCGTTTCGGAATGAGCTAGATGGACTCGGTTTTGATACTCAATGGATTGATATGCCCAAATCGATGAAGCGAGCAGGGCACCTAAAGGCGACTAAACGATTTGGTGATGGGCCACACCTTTTGCTCATTGGACATATTGATACTGTTTTTGAACCCGATAGCCCCTTTCAACGGTTTTCCGTTGAGGGCAATACAGCTATTGGGCCCGGTATCAGCGATATGAAAGGTGGCGATGTGACGCTGCTTTTTGCGCTGAAAGCTTTATTGGGTAATGCTGAATTAAATCGAGGAACAGTGACGGTATTTTTCACTGGTGATGAAGAATCCGTAGGCAAACCATTGGATCTAGCTCGAAAAGACCTAATTGATGCTGGTAAAAGTGCCGATGTAGCACTTAACTTTGAAGGTGGCAGTGAAGGTTGGGCTGTTGTAGGACGCAGAGGCTCTTCTGGGTGGTCACTAGAGGTGACAGCAAAACAGGCACACTCTTCAGGTATTTTTAGAGATACGGTTGGAGCAGGAGCTGTATTCGAGATGTCACGTGTATTGAATCGATTCTATGGAGAGGTGAGAGGTGAATTTGGCTTAACCTTTAATCCTGGTATTGTGGCTGGAGGTACCGCTATTGAGCAAGGGGGAGCTAAAACCACACAAACTGTGTCAGGTAAAACCAATGTTGTTGCGCAAAAAGCAGTGGTGCATGGAGGCCTGCGCTTTATGAATGAAGATCAAAAGGAACGAGCACGCACCGCTATGCTTAAAATCGCTGAAGATAGCTTACCGCATAGTCAATCGAAGCTAACATTTATCGATAGTTATCCAGCGATGGAAGAAACAGAAGCAAATAAAGCACTATTAGCGAAACTTAATATGTTGCATGAAGATATATATGCAGCACCAGCAAAAAGCTTCCCTCCTGAAAGGCGTGGCGCAGCAGATATCAGTTTTATTGCACCCTATGTAACGTCAATGGACGGCTTGGGTGTAAGCGGCTCTGGTGCCCATGCGCCAGGTGAAACGATGGAAGTTGATTCTATGTTATTTGCGACCAAGCGTGCTGCTGTATTTATCAAGCGGCTTCTTGAAGAAAAATAGATACCGATTTTATTGATAGGTTCTCTACGCCAAATACTTAGGTAATTGTTTGGCGTAGCTGCTGTTTTAATTTTCTTATACCCACCTACACTTTAATCCTATGTTATTGTTATTCATGGGAATAAAAGATATTTCTTTAAACTAAACTCACCTTATCGAATAAAAAAACAACAAAATAACTTGTCAACTGTGTATGTGTGTATATACTGTGTATATCGAATATATACAGTGATGCGTTTAATGACGATTAAACTCTTTCTTTCGCAATCAGATAGTCGGCCGATGTATGTGCAGATTATGGCTCAGATTAAACAAAAAGTGATGGTAGGGGATTGGCCTTCGGGTTTTCATCTTCCTTCTATCAGGGAAATGGCGTCGAGTATTGGCGTGAGTGTCATTACCGTTAAACGTGCGTACATGGAGTTGGAGAGAGAGAAGGTCATCTATACCCAGCAAGGGAAAGGATCTTTTATTGCTGAGGTAGATACGATGCAATCTGAACTACGTTATCAGGAACTGGATTCTAAGCTGAAAGAGGCTGTAGAAGCTGGAAAGCAACTGGGGTTAACCGCGGAAGAATTGCAATTGAGATTAATCAGCCTATTGGAGGATGAGAGATGAGTGAGCTTGCTATTGAACTGCGCAATGTGAATAAGCACTTTAGTTATTTTGACTTAAAAGATATTAATTTGTCCCTAGATAAAGGCCAAATAATGGGGTTTGTTGGTGCCAATGGTGCAGGTAAATCAACGACTATTCGGTTGATAATGGGTTTAATGCAAGCCGATTCTGGGGAAGTCTCCGTTATGGGACACAAGTTGCCAGAAGAACAAGCAGCGTTGAAGTATAGAGTAGGGTTTAGCGCAGAAGAAATGAAACTTTATGGTAACAAAAACTTAAGTTGGCATATCAATTTTATTCGTTCGATATACCCAGATTGGGATGACAAATACGCTAATGAGTTATTACAGCGATTTGATCTGAATCTTGAACAAAAGATTAAGCAGTTTTCTAAGGGACAGCACATTAAGGCTCAGCTTTTATTAGTGCTAGCGAGAAAACCTGAGCTTTTAATACTGGATGAACCGACAACAGGACTTGATCCAGTTGCAAGGCAAGAAGTGAACAATGAGTTGGCGCTTATCTTGAAAGACGAAACACGGACCGTTTTATTCTCGTCTCATAACACGGCAGATGTAGAGAAAATATCGGACCAAATTACCTTTATTGACCGTGGAACGATTATCGATACTGATGACAAAGAGAGCTTTTTAGAAAACTGGAAAAAAATTCAGCTGGAGTTACCGAGTACACATCCGTTAACGCCTTTGGGCGCGACAATAGCTATTGAACAGCAAGGGCGGCTAGCTTCTGTGATTTGTAACGAGTTTACTCCTAATATTCTAGACGCTTATCGTCAGCAAAATATTAAAGTGCTTGCAGCTGAAAATATGACCTTGGAAGAAATTTTTCTAGCGAATGTTAACTATCGCAGAGCAGGGGAATTAAGATGAATATTTCGATGATAAAAGTGTTGGTAATGAAAGATTGGCAATTGCATAAAACTTATATCGTGGGTTACATACTCTTGGGCATAATTGCTTCTTTGGTTATGACACTACCATCCTACGCTGCTTATTATATTGGACAAGTGCTGCTTGTTACGGTGCTAATTGGCTCAAGCGCGCATCTGTCTATCTCATTAGTTATTACTGAAAAGAAAGAATATCAGCTGTCATTTATCATGGGCTTACCCATCAATGTCATGGATTATATCGTTTCAAAAATGATCGGTGGTTTATTCATTTACGGCGTGTGTTGGTTGGCAATAGTGGTGTCAGCGGTGTTGATCATAGATATTAGTGCACTGCCTGATGGCCATTTACCTATGGCTATTTTATGTTCATTGGAGATTTTAGTTGCTACCTCTTTATTGTTGAGCATTGGCATCCTGTCGGGCTCCGAACCTATTACCATTATTAGTATGGTCACCTTGAATTTACTGTTTAATGCCTTCCTGTTTTTCATGGCCAGTATTCCAGAAATTGGCGGAAACATAGGTGGTGATATAGCGTCTTTTCCTCCAATCGTAATCACCATTATCGGTGTTGAGATAGCGCTAATTATTGCAGTTACCCTAGTGACATTAGGGATCAAATCCAGACAAGCGTGTTTTCTCTAAACACGCCTTAACTTAACTCTTTTTTAATCTACAGGAGATGCTCTTATGAGTAGTCATAGTCGTGTCCATTATATGGATAATCTACGTGCATTTGCCATGCTACTAGGTGTTTTCTTTCACGCCGCACTAGCTTACGGGCCCGCGTTGAGCCAAGTATGGCCAACAGCGAGTCAAGAACAATCGAGCGTGATGGATATTTGGGCTTATTTTAGTCACACCTTTCGTATGCCACTGTTCTTTTTAATTGCTGGATTCTTCGCGGCATTATTGACTGAAAAGTACGGTGCTATCGGTATGCTGAAAAACAGGTTACGCCGCATTACATTGCCTTTTGTTATCTTTCTGCCTCTAGTTATCATTGGCTTTGTTGTTGTTTTCGGGTGGGCAATAGAAAATGTCGATAATAAGTCACCTATACTGCAAATGATGGCATTCATGGCGAATAACCCTGATGCCCCGCAGCCTCCCATAACCACGACACATCTTTGGTTTTTATATAATCTGACATTTTTTTATGTGTTAACGTTGCTGGCCCTTAAGTTTTTGAAGTGGGGTTGGATGGCCTTTGCTTTTCGTTCGCCAATGTCGTTTATTGTGGTTGCACCTTTGGCACTAGTGCCTGCTTTGAGCAGTCAACACGCGCCTATTCCAGCGCCCGAGCAATTTATGCCTCAGCTCTGGTCATTTGGTTTTTTTGGGTTGTTCTATATGCTTGGATGGGGCTTTTTTAAGAATCAGTCGTTGTTAGATAAGATTGAACATTATCGCTGGTATTTTTTAGTGGTTAGCATTGTGGCATACGCTTGGTTCTATTCACTCATACCACATGGTTTAAGTATGGAGCAAGCCATGGCGTTAGAAGTGTCACCTGACTTCTCGCTTAAACAAATAGGACTAGCGAGCCTGCAAGCATACATGGGCCTTTATATGGTGCTTTTCTCACTAATCATGGGTAGAAGAATGCTTAATAAGCAAAACTCAATACTCAAGTTCGTTGCAGATTCTTCTTACTGGGTTTACATCATCCATCTTCCGGTGTTGTGGTATATACAATTTGCATTGATGGACATGACGTTTTCGATACTTATTCAATTTTTAATAAGCTCGCTGGGAACAGTGATCGTTGGATTGATAAGCTATGTGATTTTGGTAAGGCGAACGCCGTTGGGGTGGCTATTAAATGGACGTAAAAAAACGAGTTAATTAATTTGGTATACGACCATCATTATTATTTGACACAACTATGATGGTCGCGTAGCTTTTGCGGCTAGGTTTGAGAGAAGCCTATCCGCTAAAGACGACGTCACTCTCCTAATCACTATGATTTTAACAGTTCATAACGAACTAAGTGGGCATTGCGGAGCGCCATAATGACTTAGAGGTAAATGAATTGTGTCTTCATCAACATCTTCTGCAATTGAGCAAATACCAGATCCTACTCCGCTAGAAGCAACGAGCAGATTAGCAACCAAACCTTTGCTACCGCTGTTTTTTTCAATGGTTGTACCCATGTGCATTGGCATGTTGATCAACGGTAGTTACAACCTGATCGATGCTTATTTTGTGACGCACTATGTGGGAGAAGTTGCGTTCTCAGCGGTGTCAACCAGCTTTCCTTTAGTTATGTTCATTATTGCGCTATCTGTGATGATCAGTAATGGCACTAGCGTTTTGGTTAGTCAGTACTTGGGACAAAACAACAATGGGGAAAACCGAAATGTCGTTGGCACGGCGCTTATTCTTTCAGTTGCTGTGTCATTTGTGGTTATGGCAGTCTGCTTAGTGACTCAAGATAATCTTCTACAGCTATTGGGTGCAACTGTGCAGAATGTAGATGATGCAAAAACTTATTTAACACCTTTGCTTATTTTTTCGGTGATGCCTTTTTTGTTATCCCTCGTTAGTGATCTACTGCGTTCAACAAATCAAATGTCTGGGCTTTTACTCGTTATTTTAGTGGGTGCCGTGGGTAATATAGCATTAGATGCCTTGTTGATTATCGTGCTTGAACTTGGTGTTGTGGGCGCTGCATACGCAACTGTTACTTCTCAAACCATTGCCGTTCTAACCGCCACTTATTTATTGAAAATGAAGACGCCATTACGGGCCAAATTTAGCATGGCACTTGGTGCAGCGCAGTTTTATGTAAAGCGTATTCTAAGTATAGGGTTGCCCCTATTTATTGTTTATTTTGGTGCTGTGATTGTGATGGCAACTGTGAATTCAACGCTCACTGAAAACAATAGTCGTGAGGGGGTTTTAGATGTCGCTGCTTACGGTATTTGGAGTCGTATGAATGTTTTTATCATACTGCCACTTATTGCAATGGCAAATGCCGGGCAGACAATTATTGCGTATAACTTTGGGGCGGGTAATGCCCCCCGTATTAAGAATACTTATATCCTGAATGTCGTCATTGCGACACTTTACCTGTCAATAATGACTTGGCTTATTTTGAGCTTTCCTAGTAGTTTTATATCGGTATTTTCGAACGATGAACGCCTTATTGATAGAGGTTTATCTATCGTTTTCTATTTGTTTATTGGGATACCTATTGCCGGCCTTGGTTTTATTTCTGTGGCGGTTTTTCAAGCTCTCGGTCAGGCGCGCTTAGCGCTTTTTCTATCTGTACTTAAAGTCTACTTAATCCTATTGCCGCTGTTATTTTTTATTCGAGAATATAAGCAAACAGAACCAATTTGGTATGCCTTTCCGACAGCTGAGGTATTGTCTTTCATCGTTGTTGTTATTGTTCTCACGATTAAATTACCTAAGCTGTTGTCCAAGATAAAAAGTCAACCTGATTCGAGGCTACCATTATGAGTATGGCTTTGAATGAGTTAAAAATTAGGGCTAAAAAACGTCTTAAAACTGAACACAATAAAATTGCCTCGGATGAAAAAAAGCCGCTTAAACATCACTTAAACCAAATGTCAGTTGAGTTAGGGTTTAGCTCATGGCAACACGCAAATCATGTGTTGTCTGGAAAAATACAGAATCCTGAGGGGGATGATTTCGGAGCATTTTTTCATAGTCGTTCCTGCGACTCGTTAATCAACCAGTGGTTTTCAAATTATGAGGAGGCTAGGCGAGAGTTGAAAAAGGATAACGCGTCTTATCTTTTACCTTATAAACATCATTTTGTTGTAGCTAGTGTCCAATACTTAGTAGCAATCGGTATTCAAGATCCAAGAAGTAGTTTGCTGGTGCAGATAAACAGCGATTTTGTCAGGGGTTATGGTAGTGACGAATGGGATCAATTAGCTCTGGATGTGATTAGGGGCTATTGATCTTTTGTGTTCAAGTTTTTTTCTAAATAAACGCGTTTCTATCGAGTCAACGACTTGCAGGCCTAACGGGGTAAGTCAAAATGTGTTGGTAAAGAGCCAAATACGTTTATGACGAATCCGAAGAACAGCGTTCGTTTATTAGATTGAGTCGCGTACAATACGGGCTGCTTATCTATTACAAGGTCTGTTAAATGGCAATTCAGTGGTATCCGGGGCATATGCACAAAGCCCAAAAAGAAATGAAGGAAGTACTACCTTCTATCGATGTGTTTATTGAAGTGCTCGATGCGCGGATACCTTATTCAAGTAGAAACCCGCTAATAGCTTCAATTCGTCGAGATAAACCTTGTATTAAAGTCCTTACTAAAACGGATTTGGCTGATCCTGAGTCTACTGCACTATGGCAAGCGTACTTTGAGCAGGATACTGATGTTAAGACTATAGCCACTTCTACTGATGAACCCGCTAAATTCAAACAAATTAAAACCTTGTGCCGGCAGATGTTGCCTGAGCGCGAAGCTAGTGTACAAAACATTAAAGCCATGATTTGTGGCATACCGAATGTAGGTAAATCCACACTTATTAACATTTTGTCGGATCGTATCATTGCAAAGACAGGTAATGAACCTGCGGTAACGAAAACTCAGCAGCGTATTAATTTAGGTGATGGTATCTCACTTTTGGATACACCTGGGATCCTCTGGCCAAAAATTGAAAATCCTAACAGTGGTTATCGACTGGCTGCGTGTGCAGCGATTAAAGATACTGCGATAGATTATGAAGATATTGGATTTTATGTTGCTGACTTCCTTATAAAGGCTTATCCGCAGGTTATTGCAGAGCGCTTTAAACTGGATTATGTGCCAGGGACTGAGATCGAGTTCTTAGAGATGGCAGCAGCTAATCGAGGCGCATTACGATCGGGCGGTAGAGCTAACTTACATAAGATTTGTGAGGTGCTTATCAACGAGTTCAGATCTGCCATGCTTGGACGTATTACATTAGAACTGCCAGAGATGGTTGAACAAGAAGAAGCATTAATGGCGCAAGAAGCAGAGAAAAAGGCAGCCGTTGCTGCTGAACGCAAAGCTCGGTTTAAGCAAGGTAAGAAGGGCATGAGTAAACACGATGTGAAGGCTGAACTTCGTGCTCAGAGGAAAGAGAAGCTGAGTGGTCGAAAATAGCGTTAGATCGTAAGTCTATGAAAGATTGTAACCAATGCGGTAAATGCTGTGTTAAGTACGGCAATGGTAGGCTGTCAGTAACATCTCATGAAGTCGACGTATGGGTTTTGTTTAGCCCAGATATTGCTGAGTATGTTGCTGGTGGGAAAATCTGGGTATCGCCAGAAAGCGGTAAGCAGCTAGATTATTGCCCATGGCTTCGTAAAGATCCCCAAAGGAATCTCTACACTTGCGATATTTATTACGACCGCCCTGATGACTGCAAATATTACCCAGTCACTGTTCAGCAAATGATAAAAGATGAATGCGAGATGCTGGAAGAAGATGATTTAATGGATCCCATTAAAGCGCAATCGCAGCTCGATAAGTTGATGGCAGATAGCCGACCTTCATATGATTAGCTTGCTCAGCTTACATAGTTAAATTTATTAAGTTCTTCCAGAGTCAATAATTGGGTAAAGTGTCTGCTTTTATTGTTTAGATAAGCATGACGTAATCTATATTGTGGCTTATACCATCCCTGTTTATTCAACAAAATGGGCTTCACTTCTCTTATAACTAGTAAAGCTTAGCCATTTTTAATAGTATCTAGGAAATTACGGAAAAGTTTGCAGGACAGAAACAAGAAGCTTTCGTCATGCTAACGGGTGACAAATTAAAAGGAAACTTATGTCTAATACATCAGCAAGCATTCTTTCAATAAGCTTAATTGGTTCGATACTTTTATATTCCTACTTAGACAGACGTCCTAATCAAACATACACATTCTCAAGTTTACATTTTGAAACCAGTGTTAATATTCATGTGCCAGATAGAGAAAATACTATGGTTGAGGTTTATGACGATTATGTTGTTATAGTCAGGCCTGACAGTGATGTTGATACTATTGTACCCATGCATATGGTTCATGCATTGGATGTAGAGTGATACCAAACACTTTAAGTGCCTTTCGTTTGGAATATTTGGTTTGTTAGCTTATATGAGAATAACGGCTTTAGAAAAGAAGCAGCTCATCTCTGTGAAAAATTTGATTCTGACAAAGAGATTTCTGAGATCGAATAGTTAATTTTATGTTGTCCTGCTTGATTTTCTCACTTCTTTATCTTCAAGGTCGCAGGTTCAATCCGCAGAAGTAAATTATGCATTTATTCTGGTGTTAAAGCGGTATTACACCGTCTGCAAAAATACTGCGTGCCTTTAAGTGTTTTGTTGTGACGTCTAATAGTGAGTGGTACGGGACCGCACTCACATTGATAAGGGACTGTTTTCTGGCTGACAGAAGTTACATCCATATTGTGGGTCGCTTTACCGGGTAACCCATAGAGATTTCTCATTAGGCTCTTCCATTCAATACCGTGCGGCTTTACTCGTCCATAGAGCGTAAATACCAGGAGATGACAAACTTCGTGTGGTATGACGGCTTCTAAGAACTCTTGCTGGTTTTCGGCGAATAGCTTTGGGTTAAGTTTTAGTTTGTTTTCTTGTAACTTCGCGCAGCCCGCTATTTTACCGCGTTGGTCTAAGGTTATTTCGGGACGCACGAATAGACGGTTTAAGGATTGTTCGGCTTTTATATAGCAACCTTCGACTTGCTTAAAAGCGAGATCGTAAAGTGTTTGTTTATCTTGTAAGAGAGTTGATGTCATATGGTTTCTGGAGCAATAAAAAAGGCCTTAATAGGCCTTTATAATTTTTAGTAACCTAAATACTCATCAAGGATTAATCTAGGGCTTAACAATTGTTGGGCTACTCACATCAATGCCAGCGGCTTGTTTATCAGCATGGTAACTAGAACGAACCATAGGACCACAAGCAGCGTGAGTGAAACCAAGCTCTGTTGCTATTTCTGAGAGTTGATCGAATTCGTCGGGGTGCACATAACGTTTCACCGGGTAATGGTGTTTGCTAGGTTGCAGGTATTGCCCAAGTGTTAGCATATCAACGTCGTGTTCACGCAAATCTTGAAGGACTTGAGACATTTCTTCTTTATCTTCGCCCATACCCATCATTAAGCCTGACTTGGTCGGAATGCCAGGGTTTTGCTGCTTGAACTTTTGTAACAGCTGTAAGGACCATTTATAGTTTGCACCTGGACGACACTCCCTATAAAGGCGTGGAATTGTCTCCAGGTTGTGGTTAAATACATCGGGTAGACCTTTCTGAAAGATCTCCAGCGCTCTGTCCATACGCCCTCTGAAATCAGGTACTAGCACTTCAATTTTTGTTTCAGGACTGTGTTCGCGAATTGCATTGATACAATCGACAAAATGTTGGGCACCGCCGTCACGTAAATCATCTCGGTCTACGGATGTTATTACGACATACTTGAGTTTCATTTCTGCGATGGCAGAAGCGAGTTTCACTGGTTCTTCGGCACTGGGAGGTAATGGTTTTCCATGAGCTACGTCACAGAACGGGCAACGCCTCGTACAGATTTCCCCTAGGATCATGAATGTTGCTGTACCATGATTAAAGCATTCAGCCAAGTTAGGGCAACTCGCTTCTTCACAGACAGAAAACAATTTATTCTTACGCAGCGTCTTTTTGATTTGAGAAATACGTTCTGTATTGCTGGGTAATTTAACTTTTATCCAATCAGGTTTGCGCAGCATTTCTTCTTTCTCTGTCGGGATAATAGTGACAGGAATGAATTTTACTTTTTCGTCGTCGCGCAGCTTTACGCCTGCTTCAGTGCGAGATGTACTCATCGGAAACCTTCTTGATAAAATTTGCGTTTAATACTGAGCAAGTCACAAAATTGATCAACAATCGTATTACCTGCTTCCATTAGGTTTTGAGGGCCATTAAGTTGTGCTGACTGCACCATTTCTAAGCCGGCGTAGCCACACGGGTTTATCCGTTGAAACGGCGATAAATCCATATCTACATTTAGGGCTAAGCCATGGAAAGAACAACCTTTTCGAATGCGTAAACCAATAGAACAAAGCTTTTTTTCGGATACATAAACACCAGGTGCATCTGCTTTAGGATAAGCATCAATGCCATAGTGTTTCATGCTATTTACCACGCATTCTTCCAACGCTGATACCAGATGCCTAACCCCCAGTTTTTTGCGCTTAATATTGATCAACACATACATCATTTGTTGGCCTGGACCGTGATAAGTTACCTGGCCACCACGATCAACCTTAATTACAGGGATATCGCCGGGTGCTAACAAGTGTTCTTCTTTTCCAGCTTGGCCTTGCGTGAAGACTGAGTTGTGTTCAACTAACCATATTTCATCAACAGAGTTATCGTCTCTGTTATCGGTGAATTGCTGCATCCTTTGCCAAATTGGCTCGTAATCCTGACGCCCTAATTGCCTGACGATAATATCATCAGTGGTAGGAGATATAGTCATTAAAGTACAAATCTCACCAATTCTAATGCTGACAACTCTTTGTATACGAGTTCCATATGTTCTTTACTAGTGACTTTGATACTCACCGAAACAGAGTGGTAATTCCCTTTACTACTTGGCTTGACTTTAGGGTTGTAATCACCAGGTGCATGAATTTGGAGGCAAGCAACAATTTGATCTGGTAGCGCAGGATCGGCTACACCCATAACACGAAAGGTTTGCAGACATGGAAAGTCTAATAACTCATCAAAGTGGGTTTGCATCTTGGAACTCCATAAAACTAGGAAATGAATTATAGCAAGTTTTATGGAGCTTTGGCGACTACGAGAAGTAATACCATATACAATTGTCTTAAATTTCCCTTACTTTTCATGAGGATATTTTAAACCGATCGGTATTATCTTTATGAAAAACCTTTTTGAGGTTTGATATTCGCTGCAATTAAAAAGCTAGGTAGGTATTAGTCGTCTAAACCTATTTTTAACTTAACGAAATCGACCATACGATTGATAAAGCTACCTTCTTTTACTTCATTAAGTGTTACTAATGGGTATTCAGCAATATCTTCACCTTCGAGCTGTAAGTACAACTTACCAACAACTTCGCCTTTATCTAAAGGTGCTTCAAGCTTTTGATCTATGGCAAAGTTTGCTTCTAGTTTCTTACGTTGGCCGCGTGGGATTGTAATGGGGGTGCTTTGCATGATACCTAAATCAACAGTCTCACGGTCACCCATAAAAATACGGTGGGCGGCGAAGCTTTCACCTGCCTCATAAGGTGTAATAGTTTCGTAAAAACGGAAACCATATTTAAGTAGCTTTTTGTTTTCAGTTTTTCGGTTACGTTCGCTTTCAGTCCCCATAACGACTGATACTAGGCGCATATCGTCCTGTGTCGCTGATGTGATGAGACTATAACCTGCTTCGCTTGTATGGCCTGTTTTAATGCCATCAACGTTTAAGCTTTTGTCCCATAATAAGCTGTTTCTGTTGTATTGCTTAATGTTATTAAAAGTGAACTCTTTTTCGCTATAGATTGCATAGATTTCTGGAACATCTCGCACTAATGCTTGTGACAATAGCGCCATATCTCTGGGTGTTGTGTAATGTTCAGGATCATCTAATCCATGTGAGTTTTTATAATTGGTGGACGTCATACCGATTTGCGCTGCATAAGCGTTCATCATCTCAGCAAACGCTTCTTCACTACCTGCAATATGCTCGGCCATAGCAACACAAGCATCGTTACCTGACTGAACCATAATACCGCGGTTCAGGTCACTGACTTTTACTTGCTTACCGACTTCTAAAAACATGAGTGATGAACCAGGAAAGTTTTTGGCCCAAGCGTTCTCTGAAATAGTCACTAGGTCGTCATTACTGATTGTGCCGTTTTTAGTTTCCATACCAATAACGTAAGCTGTCATCATTTTCGTTAAACTTGCCGGTGCTAATCGTATATCTGCATTTTGCTCAGCGATGACTTTATTCGTTTGATAGTCCATCAAAACATAGCCTTCTGCGGCTACAGATGGTGCTGGTGGAATAACGATGGCTGAATTTGCTGTGACAGCAAACATAGCAAATGAAAAGAAGCTTAATAACTTAAGCAGGTGACGGGTTTTCTGCATCTTCACTTCCGGTGATATTATTTGGATTGGTAAAACTAAACGCGCTGTATTGTAGCACTCATATTAGATCCTAAGACAGCAACAATTACGTAAAGTTTTGTGTCAGCTGTCAATTTTTAATCTACGACTGACCTTTTTAGTTTGTAGGCGTTTTCGTAGCCATTTTGCTTAACTTCTTGCAATAAAGTTGTTGCGTGATCCTCATTTGATAGGGGACCTAAACGGAGTTTGAATACACCAAGCTCAAAGGGTGTTTGTGCAGGGACTTGGTATAATAGCGCTAAACCTTCGGCTAAATCTTTAATTTTCTGTTTGTTTTGTAGCGCGGCGACTTGTACAAACCAACTTTTTCCATCCTGACCTTCTTTTTTAGAGTTAATGGGTTTTCCTGCTATTGTTTTATTACCTCGTTTGTCGACATGAATAACATCCACCCTTACGTTGGCAACGCCAGTTTTTAGCATATCTATTTTGGTTGCTGCGGCGAAGGACAGATCTATTATGCGTCCACCATGAAAAGGCCCTCGATCGTTAACACGAACAATAACCGTTTTCTGATTATCGAGGTTAGTGACTTTGACATAGCTTGGCAGTGGTAAGGTTTTATGTGCTGCAGACATCTCGAACATATCGTAAGTTTCACCGTTCGACGTTAAGTGCCCGTGGAATTTTTGGCCGTACCAAGACGACTGGCCTTTGGCTGAATAGGTTTTAGCAACCTGATGTGACATCGGTTTATAGGATGTGCCGAACACGCTGTATGGTTTGTTAGCACGCTGTGTTTCAGGCTCGTACCTTGGAACTGCATCTTTTGTTGCGACTTTCTTATTGTTACTAACTGGCGCTGAATCAAGGCGCTGCTTGTAGCGCCCTTGGTTTACGCAAGCAGTCAGTAACAGCGCTAATATTACAATGAGTAGTTTTGCATAACCCCACTTCATCGCGTAATGCCTCTACCTAGCAGCTTTGATTTGTTGACTGAGTTGATAGACAGCCATAGCATAAAGTGGGCTGTGGTTGTAGCGTGTTATGGTATAGAAATTGGGTAATCCGACCCAATATTCATGACCTTCTGACAATTCGAATTCCAGTAGCTTGACGTCTTCACTTTCTTGTATATCAGCGTCTTTCTTCAGTGTTATGTTCGCTTGTTTTAAATCTGCCCAAGTGTGAGTATATTTTAAATCATCGGATAACGTACTTTTGTAACTTTCACCGCTTACATTGGCAGGAATAGCAACTTGTTGACCTCTTTTCCAGCCATGCTCCTTGAAGTAATTAGCAACACTGCCTATGGCGTCAACTGGGTTGTTTAGCAAATCACGAACACCGTCACCATCAAAGTCGATGGCGTAATGCCGGTAACTTGACGATATAAATTGCCCTAAGCCCATAGCGCCAGCATAAGAGCCTTTGAGTTCAAGCGGATCGAAGCCTTCTTCTCGACTTAAGATCATGTATTGCTGTAATTCACTTCTAAAGAATTTAGCGCGAGGTGGGTAGTGGAAGCCTAACGTAAAGAGCGCATCCAATACCGGGTATTTACCTTTATAAGTACCATAGAAGGTTTCAACACCAATAATAGCGACGATCATCTCTGCAGGCACGCCCAGTTCTTTTTCTGCACGTTCCAGATGAGCCGCGTGTTTATTCCAAAACTCGACACCTTTCTTGACTCTTTTTTCAGTTAAGAATATCGGGAAGTACTGATGCCAAGGTTTGGCTTCCCACGGTCGTTGAATAGCTTCTAATGCTGTTTCGCTTAATTTCGCTTTGCCTAATAAAGACTCTACATCAGCTTTACTGAAGTTGTGTTCAGACACCATTTCTTCGATGAAAGCTTTTTTTAAGTCATCAGGTGTTTCCTGTGAATAGGCGTTGCTTGATAGGAAAGCAATAACGCAAAGAATACCGGTTGATAAAAAGGTGCGCATTTTTATTCTGGACAAGAGTCGCTACTCCAATAGCATTTTTATTATACGAATAGCAGAGGATAGATAATCTCTATCGCTATTCTCTTAACAACAAGCGTTTTTGCGTGCTGATTGACATCAAAATACCGAATCCTGCAAGCAAAGTCACCATAGATGTTCCCCCATAACTAACAAGGGGTAACGGAACACCAACAACGGGCAAAATACCGGATACCATGCCCATGTTAACGAACACGTAAACGAAAAAAGTAAGGGTTATGCTGCCCGCAAGTATCTTGCTGTAGGCATCTTGTGCGCGCACCGCGATAATCATCCCTCTTGCAACGATAGCGGCATAGATAAGTAATAATCCGATAACGCCATAGAATCCAAACTCTTCACTAAAGACGGCGAAGATAAAATCGGTATGTCGCTCTGGTAAGAATTCAAGTTGTGACTGGGTTCCTTGTAGCCAACCTTTGCCTTCTACGCCACCCGATCCTATAGCAATTTTAGACTGAATAATGTGGTAGCCAGAACCTAAAGGATCAGATTCTGGGTTTAAGAATGTCAACACCCGCTGTTTTTGATAATCACGCATTAAAAAGAACCATAGCACTGGCGCAAACCCAGACCCTAAAACACCAATAACACTGATCAACCGCCAACTCATACCTGCAAGAAACAGTGCAAAAAAGCCTGAGCTTGCTATCAGAAGTGAGGTGCCTAGATCGGGCTGCTTAGCAATGAGTAGAGTAGGGGCGATAACCAGAATAAAGCCTGCGAAGATATGTAGCGTTTTTGGGGGAAGTGTGTGACGACTGATGTACCAAGCGATCATCATAGGCACGGCTAATTTCATAACTTCGGAAGGCTGAAACTGCATAAAGCCGAGATCCAACCAACGCTGGGCGCCTTTACCGACCGTACCAATAAATAAAACCGCGACCAGCATACCAAGGCCAATAACGTAAAAGTATATAGATGATCGCCGAAACAGCATGATAGGAATTTGAGCTACAACAAACATCGCTATCATCGCAACGCCGAGTCGAATGCCTTGTCGCTGAATCAAGCCAATGTCTTTACCACCTGCAGCATAGATAGTCAGTAATCCAACCGTCATTAGCACGATCAATGCCGTCAGTAACCAACCATCAATATGTATTCTATTGAGGAATGATGGACCGTTAGATTTGAGTTTATCTCGAAGCAAGGTTGGTACTTTCCTCGGTTTGAGCAATTATTGTGGGTCTATCTCTGAAATAGTAATCCATCACTTGTCTTGCTACAGGAGTTGCTGCACCACTACCTGCGTTTTCAAGTGCAACAGTAACCACTATCTCTGGGCTGTCATACGGTGCATAACCGACGTACATCGCGTTATCGCGCAAGCGGTCAGCGACGTTTTCTTTATCGTATTTCTCATCTTGCGCAATCTGGAAAAGCTGCGCTGTTCCTGTTTTGCCAGCAGAAATATAGTTCGCTTCCTTAAAGACGTTTAACGCTGTTCCTTTCTTTCTGTTAACAACACCATACATCCCATCAAGTACGATATCCCAGTTCTCTGGATTGCTGAGTACAACGGGTCTTAGCTCTTTAGGATCATAGACGAGTTGGCGACCCTCTATCATATTGCCTCGAATAATCTGTGGGACTCGTCGTATACCTTTATTTGCCAGAGCAGCTACCGATTGTGCTAACTGTAGTGGGGTGGTTGTCCAGTAACTCTGACCTATACCAATGATGACCGTATCTCCGGGGTACCAAGGTAAGTTCTTATTGGCACGTTTCCAGCCTCGGTCTGGCATGATTGCGGCAGATTCTTCGTACAGATCAACGCCGGTATGTTCACCAAAGCCAAACTGAAACATTTTGCTACTGATCCTATCGATACCTAACTTGTAAGCAACATCATAAAAAAATATGTCACACGATTGTTCGATTGCGTCAGTGACATTGATTCTATTACTATCCTCAGCATTTCTATGGCCCCATTTTCTCCAATCTCGCCATTTGTGACTTGAATTACGTAATTGATAGAAGCCGTTGTCTCTGATGGTTGTATCTGGCTGAATCACTTCTTCATCAAGTGCGAGTAGTGCCATATGAGGCTTTATTGTTGAAGCTGGGGGGTATTGTCCTTGTGTAGCTCTGTTAATGAGTGGTCGATCTTTGGATTGTAATAAGGCGCTATAGTTTTTACTGCTAATACCATTCACAAACAAATTCGGGTCGTAACTTGGATTGCTGTACAGTGATAAAATGCCACCGTCACGAGAATCCATGACCACAACCGCGCCACGTCGGCCATCAAGCGCTTTTTGAGCCGTCATTTGTAAATTAACGTCGATGTTGAGAACAATATCTTGCCCAGGTGTTGGTGGCGTAAAAGACAAGGTACGGATAACGCGTCCCTGACTGTTTACTTCAACTTCCTGATAGCCAACCTGACCATGCAGCAAGTTTTCATGGTATTTTTCGATACCGAGTTTGCCTATATCGTAGGTTGCTGCGTAATTGTCCTCTAAATTAGCTTCAGAGAGCTTTTGTAAATCACGTTTATTGATTTTGGCCACGTAACCTAACATGTGAGTTAGGCTATCTGCGTAGGGGTAGTAACGCGTTAATCGTGCTTCAATCGACACGCCTTTGAATTTATGTTGATTGGCTGAAAATAACGCAACATCCTGCTCGTTAAGCTGATTGCGCAATATGACGGGCTTGAAACGGCGTGTACTGCGGAACTCTTTTTGAAAGTCTTCTATTTCTTCTTCTGTGATGGCGAGCAGTTCTGCCAATTGAATCAAGGTGTTGTCAAGGTCATCTGTTTCTTCAGGAATAACTTTGAGGCTATAGACGGGTCGGTTTTCTGCTAAGACAACGCCATTTCTGTCATAAATAAGACCTCGATTTGGTGCAACTGGAAGTACCTTAATCCGGTTTCCATTCGAACGCGTTTGATAATCTTCATGGCGCTCTATTTGCAAATAATAGAGATTACTGAGAAGGATAGAGATCATAGTTGCTATAACTAGCAGAGCTATAAAAGTGCGCCGAGCAAATAAATTTGCTTCTGCACTATGATCTCGAATTGAAATACGTTTAAAAACCATACGTTCTATAGCTATTCTCTATGGTATGGGTGATTATTATTTAAAGACCATGCTCTGTACAGGCTTTCGGCGACTATGATGCGAACTAACGGGTGTGGCAGTGTCAATGCTGATAATGACCAAAGTTGCTCAGCGGCATCCCGACATTCTTTAGCCATACCCTCTGGGCCGCCAATTAATAGGCTGACATCTCGTCCATCCATTTGCCAAGCATTCATATTGCTCGCTAATTTTGGTGTATCCCATGGTTTACCTAATACTTCTAATGCGACTATTTTATTGCCTTTGGGTACTGCATTTAGACTAAGCTCGGCTTCTTTTTGCAAGATACGTTTTACATCTGCGTTTTTGCCCCGTTTACCGGCTGGGATCTCGGTTAGCTGCAGCGGCATGTCACTGGGAAAGCGGCGACTGTATTCGAGATAACCGGTTTTAACCCAATCTGGCATTTTAGTGCCGACAGCAACAAGTTGGATACGCATGTTAAATCGCCTTACCGATTAGTCTTTCTTTATTATGACCACAGCTTTTCAAGTTGATAAAAATCTCGTGTATCGTCTTGCATAACGTGCACAATGATTTCACCAAAATCAACGAGTACCCATTCTCCGCTATCTTGACCTTCGACATTTAATGGTTGTATGCCTTCTTGCTTTGCATTGACGACAATGTTGTCAGCAATAGAAATAACGTGTCGTTTTGAATTACCTGAGCAAACTAGCATGGTGTCAGTGATGCTTGATTTTCCTGTTACGTCTAACTCTATGAGATCACGTGCTTTAAGGTCTTCAATTTTTTCGATAATAAATTGTTTGAGTTGTTCTTGCTGCAAAAGTTCTCCTTAAAAGGTTTTTATTGCGTATTGTCTTTAGTTATAGATGCTTAGTTTAACAGGTGTTATGCAGTCTCTGATATAGCCTGTTTTGTTTAATGTAATTATATACCTCAGGAGTAAGCCATTTTGATACATCATGACCTTGTTCCAAAGCACTGCGAATTTCTGTTGATGAAATATCTAATCGTGTTGTTTGAGCCAGAAAGATACAGCCTGACGCTTTTAACTGACACTGTTTAACATCAGTGATTATATGTTTTTTAATGGTGCCACTTAGTTCATCCAGAGAGTATTCTTTGTTATCAGTTGTACTATTCCGGTGACAGACTATGAGATGGCAAAATTGCAAGATATCTTGCCATCGGTGCCATTTATCAAAAGTGAGTAAGTTGTCTGTGCCGATAATGAAAAAGAGTTTTGTACCAGGTTGCTCAGTTTTCAGGGCCTCTAGTGTATTAATTGTATAAGATGTTGACTCGGTTAAGAGTTCTCTGTCATCGATATAGACGCCTGGACGAGATTCACTGACTAGCTTTAACATATTGAGTCTATGTTTAACCGCTACACTAGGGGAAGATTTCAACGGCGGAATGTGACAAGGTAAAAGTGCAATATCATCTATACCCAATTGATTGCATGCCTCGGTTGCAATGTTTAAATGTGCTGTATGAGGAGGGTCGAATGTTCCGCCTAAAATGGCGAGCTGTCTTATGTGATCATTATTATTCAACATTTAAAAAGATAGCTCGATGGCTATGTTATCTAGTGCAGCGGGCATAAATAGCAAACATAGGTGGCAGAGCATGACATATGGTTTTTCAATATGACTGCTTTTAAATAGATTATCCGCGCCAGCAAGGGTGTGCTGCATGTGTTCAACTTGTTGCATAGACAGCCTTGAGATGGCTGCTTGATAAAGGTTCTGACGGCTTTTCCAGATACGGAGTTCATTCCAGACAGTGTTTAGTGGTTTGCCTTGTTGTTTGGAGAAATGAATGTGGGCAAGCGTTTGTTGCTCTTTGCATAAGGCCCATAAAATGATATTCGGTTCAACGCCTTCTGATTCAAGTCGGCATAATACTTTGACTGCTTTGCGAGTTTCACCAGTCAGTAGTAAATCGATTAACTGAAAGACATTAAATCGTGATTGATCGACAAGCGTTCGCTCCACATCCTGCAAGCTAAGTTGACCCGACGGAAAAAGTAATTGCAGCTTTTCTATTTCTTGGCGAGCGGCTAGCAAATTACCTTCACAATAATCAGAGATGAGCTTTACAATATCAGGCGAGCTCGTAAGCCCGCTCGACATTAGTCGTTGAGATACCCATTGTTGAAGTTGCCTACCTTCAAGAGGAAAGCAGGGTACGAAAAAGCCTTGCTTATCGAGTGATTTGAACCATTTCGCATTTTGCACATCACGTCCTGCTTTAGGGCCATGGACAATGAGCAAGATATCCGGATTGGCTTGTTCAGCCATCTGGGTCAGCGTTTTCCCACCTTCAGTGCCTGGCTTTCCGGTTGGAAGCTCAAGTTCGATAACTTGTCGGCTTGAGAAAAGTGACATGCTTTGACTCGCATGCAGCAGAGTTGACCATTCAAATTGATTATCAGCTACTAAGCTTTGCCTTTCGTCATAACCCTGTTGTTTAGCTTTTAATCGCAAATGATCGATAACATCAAGCTTTTGCTGAGGTTCATCACCAAATACTAAGTAAAAGCAGCTTAGAGCGCTGTCCGGCTTATCAAAAAACCGGTTGGGGTAGATTTGCACTACTGTACAACCGCTTCAAGTGTAGCCAGTTGTTGTATTATGCGATCTGCAGCTTGTACTCGCATTTCGCCAACGATCAAATCAAGCTCTCGTGATTTTGCCAATACCGCATCCGGGTCATCAATGTATTCACGGATAATATCTACAGTGAAATTGTAAGGTTCTTCATTTGGCGTAAGTACCTGATAATCAAGTGTATAGATAAGTTCATACTCAGCGACTTGTCCAGTAGCAAATAATGACAGTAGCTGACGCTCGAGTCGTTCAGGTTGTAAAACGATAACTGACGTATTGCTTTGTTGTGCTTCGATGGGATCGTCAATTAACGTAATATCAAAGCTAGAGAGCCTGGTTTTCAGCGTTCTCTGCATGGGAGCATGTGACTGTCTACTTGCCACATGCAATTGCTTGAACTGATCAGGGATTAGATAATCTCCGCGCAGTTTAAATCCACACGCTGATAACAGCATAGATAGACTAATACACAATAGAACGCTGAATTTACGCATTAGTTTGCAACCACATTAACAAGTTTTCCAGATACATAAATGACTTTACGTATGGTTTTACCATCAATAAAAGATTGAACATTTGTTTGTTCAAGCGCCAGTGCTTTTACGTCATCTTCGCTTGCGTCGGCCGCTATGGTTATTTTCGCTCTTAACTTGCCATTGACTTGAACAATAATGAGTTTCTCATCTTCAACCAAAGCTGCATCGTCGACTTTTGGCCAGCTGCTAAATTCAATATCGCCGTATTGATTCAATTGTTGCCATAACTCGCTACAGATATGTGGCGTTATTGGGTTAAGCAACTGGACAACAGCAGTTAGCGCTTCTTGCATTAATGCCCGATCTTGAGTTGTTTCTCTAGGAGCTTTTTGCAAGCTGTTTAACAACTCCATGACTGCAGCAACGGCAGTATTGAACGTTTGTCTGCGACCCACATCATCCGTTACTTTGGCGATGGTTTTATGCACTTCGCGTCTAATCGTTTTCTGCCCACTGGTTAGTGAACTAACATCAAGTGATTCAGTTGGTCCAGCGTCAATATGCTCTTGCGCTAATCGCCACAGGCGTTTTAAGAATCTGTTGGCACCCTCTACACCGGAATCTACCCATTCAAGTGTTTGCTCAGGTGGCGCGGCAAACATGGTAAACAAACGAATAGTATCAGCACCATATTGGTCAATGACTTGTTGTGGATCAATGCCGTTGTTTTTTGACTTTGACATTTTTGTCATGCCGTTGTGTTCTACGGGCAAGCCATCAGCTTTTAGCGTAGCTTCTACCACACGGCCTTTATCATCTTTTTTGACGTTTACATCCGTTGGAGAAAACCAGGTTCTAGCACCAGAATCGTCAACACGGCAATATGAGTCAGCCAATACCATACCTTGACAAAGCAACCTCTTAAAAGGTTCGTCTGAGTCGACTAAACCTTCATCACGTAATAATTTGTGGAAAAAACGAGAGTACAATAAATGCAATATGGCATGTTCTATACCGCCGATATATTGATCAGCGGGTAGCCAATAGTTAGCTTCCTTTTCATCAAGCATGGAGTCATTGTTCATTGCTGACGTATAACGAGCGTAATACCAGGACGATTCCATAAAGGTATCGAAAGTATCTGTTTCTCTTGTCGCTGGCTTGCCATTATATTCAGTTTTAGCCCATTCAGGGTCGGCTTTAATTGGTGAGGTAACCCCATTCATAACAACATCTTCAGGTAGCTCAATTGGCAACCTATCAGCAGGCACTGGCACCGACTCGCCATCTTGTGTTCTTAACATAGGGATAGGAGCTCCCCAATAGCGTTGGCGAGAAACACCCCAATCGCGTAAACGGTAGTTAACCTTGATATCGCCTTTACCTATGCTTTTAAGTTTGTTAGATATGGCGTCGAAAGCGGCTTTAAAAGCTAAACCATCAAATTCACCTGAGTTTGTGATAATGCCTTTTTCGACAAAAGCTGCTTTGCTGATGTCACACTCAAGCTCTGAACTTTCTTCAGGTTTGACAACTTGTGTAATGTCTAACCCGTATTTAGTTGCGAACTCCCAATCTCTTTGATCATGGCCAGGAACAGCCATGACAGCGCCTGATCCATAATCCATTAACACGAAGTTAGCGACCCATACCGGAACTTTATCTCCCGATAATGGGTGAACGGCAAACAAGCCTGTCGCACAGCCTTTTTTCTCCATTGTCGCCATATCTGCTTCGGCTGTTTTAGTATTCTTGCATTCTTCGATGAAGGCAGATAATTCTGGGTTATCTTTTGCCGCTTCTAGGGCTAATGGATGCTGTGCTGCTAACGCAACATAGGTGACACCCATGATAGTATCTGGTCGGGTTGTGTAAACATCAAAAGAATCACTGCTATCAACAATATCGAAGGTCATTTGAACGCCTTCAGAGCGACCTATCCAGTTTCTTTGTTGCGTTTTGACCTGCTCCGGCCAATCTTCAAGTGTGTCCAAATCATTCAACAACTGTTCAGCGTAATTTGTAATTTTGATAAACCACTGAGGAATTTCTTTTTGCTCAACGATAGCCCCTGAACGCCAGCCTCTGCCATCGATAACCTGTTCGTTAGCAAGAACAGTGTGGTCAACTGGATCCCAGTTGACTGTCGCATTCTTTTTGTAGACAAGGCCTTTTTCAAATAAGCGAGTGAAGAACCATTGTTCCCAGCGATAATAGTCTTTTTTACAGGTTGTGACTTCTCGACGCCAATCAAAACCAAAGCCTAATGATTTAAGCTGATCTTTCATGTAATCGATATTTGCGTAGGTCCATTTTGCTGGTTGGCTGTTATTGCTTAGCGCTGCATTTTCGGCAGGTAATCCAAATGCATCCCATCCCATAGGTTGCATGACATTCTTGCCCTGCATACGTTGGAAACGGCTGACAACATCACCAATGGTGTAGTTTCGTACGTGTCCCATGTGTAGTTTGCCACTAGGGTAGGGGAACATACTCAGGCAGTAAAACTTTTCTTTATCTGGGTTTACATCAGCGTGAAATATCTGACTAGACTCCCAGTGTTGTTGAACTTTTTTCTCCAGTTGCTGCGGTTGGTACTCTGCGGCCATTTATCGGTTTTTCCAAACAATTTGATAGGTTGATTGTAACGTAATAATGATGAATAAAACGCTATCAACACGTTAAAAATACAAAGGGTGTAGAATACCTTAGCGCAACCCACGCCCACAACCGGAATTTAGCTTAAGGCGGAATTAATTTAGGGTTTAATTTAAACGAAAAAAATAAAGTACGAGTGAGACCGAGTCTCATGACTTGATTCAACCAACATGTGACAATGGCATTTTTAGTGTCGTTGCTGATGGAAATATTCGTGTATAAATGACAGCAAAACCTGGACGCGATCTCACGCTGTATCGAATGAAACCTTCTGAAAGTTGTATTCTAACAACATCAGCACTAATAAATAAGGAATCTTATTATGCACAAGGCGTTACAAAATCAGTTGTTACAGCGATAGCGCTGTCTTCAGAAGCTTTCAATAAAGCTATACAGTGTTCAGTACTATTTGCACACTATGTACTGAAAAGTGATACCAGCAGATAGTCTTCAATTATTCAACCGGTTGATCGCATGGCGGCAGGAGATGTGATGGCCGATGTCTGTTTGTATATTTTATCAAATATTGGCGATGACAACTCTCTATCGGCTACGCATATTGAAATAGCGAACGAGATAGGAACAGTAAGAGAAGTGGTTGGGCGCAAACTTCGGCAATTGGCTTTAGATAATATTGTTTCTTTGAAGCGCAGAACGATTAACCTTATTGATGTTGAAAAACTTAAACATTACCTTTGAGATCGCATTGTTCTAACAAAGATTTGTCGAACTGATTGTCGTCTGAGTATATGAACGTATCGTGAAAAATTTTTGCAGACTCTTTTCTTTGCGGGTTGTCTAAGTAGTTGTAATCCAGAACTATCCCTCTAACGAAAAATCGACCGGTTCTGAACCTGTCGCCAATATCGCTGATCCTGTTATTGTTTAAGAAAACCATGAAAATCCCCCTATCCGCGAGTGTGGTAGGTACTTGAGTAAAGCAATTATGACCTAACCATGCAGCTGACAGTCGGCGCATGAAACGCATACTCTGCGGAAGCTCAGTGAGGTAATTGTTGTCGAGATACAAATACCCGACTCGTGTTAACAAGCCAATTTCCTTGGGAAGCGTCGTAAGCTGGTTATTGTCTAACCATACAGAAAATAAGAGAGGTAATTGGCCTAGTGTTTCGTATGATTGGCTCTGCGATATGTGATTATGGCTAAGTCGTAAGTCCCTTAAGGTCTTTAAATTCCCTAATGCTTCCGGTAGTTCATTCAACTGGTTATTGGATAGATCAAGGAATTCGAGATTAAGTGTACTCAGTGTTTTGAACGCGTCTTCAAAATCCAACCCCGGGTTGTTAACCAGTGATATCTGCGTTAGAGCCTTACAGTTTTTGATAGCCCCTGGTAACGCTTTGAGTTTGAGGTCATTAAGGATGAGAATATGGAGATTTGGTAATCTACAAGCTATCTCAAGCGCATTGGTTAGGTCTAGACTTGGGTTTCCACTTAAATTAAGTGTTCTAAGCTCTGTTTGTTGGGACAAGTCACTGGGCAGCTCTGTCAACGATTGTACGCTTAAGTCTAGTCTGAAATGCTGTTTTTTTGTATGCACAACAGTATCTGTTTCGCCATAATATGTTCGTGAG
Organism: uncultured Pseudoalteromonadaceae bacterium; assembly: GCA_964625615.1. Classification (GTDB taxonomy): domain Bacteria; phylum Pseudomonadota; class Gammaproteobacteria; order Enterobacterales; family Alteromonadaceae; genus M269. The sequence goes on from CAZVDU010000001.1 coordinate 83,829, forward strand.
GTTTCGCAGGCAGATAAACAAATCAAGAGAGCCAGTACAGTGACATGTAATAAGCATTTCATGTTATTGCACTCGGTTAGTGGCGGTGACTTCAAAGAACAGTTTGTTATCTTGGTTAATGGCCCATGGATAGCGAGGGACTACACCAAATGCATCATGGATTTTGTTCTGAGAGTAAGCGCCTAATTTATGACTATCAACTCCAATTTTACCTGATATGGCTCTTTCATTATCTTGGCGGGCAAATTCAAAAAATAGATTAGCGTGGAAGAGTTTGTCCCAAGGCTTTGACGTGTACCAAACACGCTTTCTTCCCTCACCTGAATTTTGTGGATTATTGGGTTCTTGGTTAAAGTCTGGCTGTGGCGTAAAAAAATCCAAACCGAAACCTAGTTGTGTGAGGCTATTACGTCGTATTTGATTGTATTGGATCGCTAGCGCTGCCGTTTGACCATAATCAGTTGCGCCACCTTTCATAATACTTTCCCGTAAGTCATTGGCAAAAGTCACATGAATCGAGCTGGCTTTATTTGCCGCTCTTACAATTAATTTTCCGCGCTGTAAGCCAAACTTACTTAATGAGCCAGAAATATTTTCGTCAATAATGCCATAACCAACACCGAGAAAGCTTTTCTCAGAACGTTCACGAAAAAGCGGTGCTGCTACTGATTCACTTAACGCAGAACCAAGCAAGTTTGAATTGTCACCAATCCCAACAAGGCCAAACGCATCATAACCTAAAGACCATCCAGTTGTACCCGCACCAAACCGTTTTATATGCGTTTGTGCCCATATGCCCGCGCCAAATTCGGTGGCTAAATTACTCTCAGCAGCTGTACCAAAAGCGAGTAAGCCTATCCGTGAGGTCATATTATGGGTGCCGAAAGTCAGCTCTAAATTAAGTTTTAAGCCACCATGCGTGTCTGCAGTAGCCCATTTTATTGGCAATAAGGATGTTATTGCTATAAGGGCTAACCAAGGTTTAATTGGGCAAAATGATGCCATATGATTTCCCTATAGTGATTTTGTATTCCTAATGTGTATTTATAAATTGCTTTAGAGCATTAAGCTGAGTTGCCTTAGCTCGGTCAATGATAGTTGCAAGCTCAATGAAATCTCGCTCATTAAAGCTCTTTGTCAGATAGTTAGAGGGCATCATTGTCATATGATTTTTTACTGAATGGCGCTTCAATGGCTTATCACTATCTCGCATTTTGTTTTTCCCAAAAATCGTACAAGTTATTTGATGTCATGGGCTTTGCCAATAAGTACCCTTGAACAAAATCACAGTTGTGATGCGCAAGATAATCTAACTGCCGCTGTGTTTCCACACCTTCTGCTAATACTTGTAGTTTTAAGCTATGTGCCATATTGATGATGGCATGCACTAGGGAACGGTGCGTGTTGTCTTCTTCCAGATCAAACATGAAGCTGCGGTCTATCTTAATTAAGTCAAGCGGGAATCGCTTTAAGTAAGCTAACGATGAATACCCTGTGCCAAAATCATCTATGGCAATACTTACACCAAACTCTCTAATTGCATTGATCGTTTCTACAGCGAGCGATGCGTCTTCCACCAAGGAGCTTTCTGTCATCTCTATTTGCAATAAGTGAGGTGGAAAATCAGATTCCTTTAATGCTGCATCAATGGTTTTGATCAAGTATTGAGAGTACTTGAAATGTACGGCAGATACATTGACTGCTAACTTGACACGTGGGAAGCCTTTATCAAGCAGGGATTTCATTTCTTTACAAGCGGTGCTGATAACCCATTGATCAATATCAATAATGAGGTCGCTTTGTTCGGCGATGTCGATGAATTTATCGGGACTTATCCAGTCCCCAGCCGCATTACGCCAGCGCAACAAAGCCTCTACGCCTACAATATCGGTTTCGGCGACACCGTATTGAGGCTGAAAATTTAAACTGAATTCGCCTGAAGAGAGTGCATTTTTAATGTTCTCTTGCATTTTCGCTCGGCGAACGTGTTCCTGAGCAATAGAGTCGTCAAACAGGACACTGGTATTTTTGCCAAGGCTCTTGGCATGATACATAGCCATGTCAGCGGTTTTCATTAATGTATTGCAGTCATCGCCATTGCTAGGATAAATACTGACCCCTATACTGGTTGAAATCGACATCAGCCGTTCGCCTATTTGAGCGGGTTTGTTAAGGCTAGATATGATTTTATTGGCGATGAGTTTGACTTCCTGTTCATTCTTGATGTCATTTAATATAATGGTAAATTCGTCCCCACCTAGTCGGGCGACAGTATCTGATTCCCTCACGCAGGTTTTAAGTACTTGGGCCATGTGTTGTAACAGCAAGTCGCCATAGTTATGGCCCATCACATCGTTGACAGCTTTAAAGTCGTCAATGTCAAAGAATAGCAATGCAAACTGATTTCCATTGCGTTTGGATAATTGTAGCGTTTGATCAATGCGATCGTGGAATAGCCGTCGATTTGGAAGTTCGGTTAAGGTGTCATAAAATGCAAGTTGAGAAATAGTTTCTTGTGCATTGTGTAGCTCGGAATTATCTTTAGACGTCCATATGATTTTGATCATTTCTCCTGTATCAGATAGTACAGGAGCGATTGTCTGATAAGCCCAATAGGGATTTTTGTCTTTTGGGTTGACGAATATCTCACCTTCCCAACTTTCCCCACGATAAACGACATCTAAGGCTTCTTTAATAATACGCTTTGTCGTTGCTCGAAAATCAAATGCGTCAAAAACGTATTTACCTAAAATATCGTTACTTTTAACCTGATTTAATTCGCAAAAATAATTATTAAGGTATTCAATATTTAAGTTCACATCGGTTAGTACGATTGCATTTTTACTCTGATCTATTGCTTGCGAAAGATCCGTTAAGCGCTTTTCAGTTTCACTTTTTATCTTTTCAACATTGATATAGGTCAGTATCTGGCTAATGTCTTTACTCAAGTTTTTGACGAGATCGACTGTTGTATCATCAAAAGCATCATACTCTGAGGCATAGAGTGCAAAACATCCCACAGTAACACCGTTTCTTTCCCAAGGCATGACAACCACAGACTTAAAACCTGATGTTAATGCTGCTTGTCGCCAAGGCTCAAAGACCGGGTCTTCTTTAATATTATTGACGTAACAAATATCATTTGTTCTAAGAGCAACAGCCATTGGGCCTTTCGCTGTAGCTCCCGAATCGATTTTTATCTGTAGACTCTCAATATAATCGCCGTGCTCACCGCTATAAGTCAAAGGAACGACTTTGTTGTCTTCGACAATGCCGAACCAAGCTAGCTCAAATTCACCGGCGCTGATAGCGATATCACAAAATTCTTTAAGTAATGAAAGTTCGTCCTTTTGTTTGAAAATAGCTTGGTTTGTCAATCTAAGCATATTAAATAGTCGACTCATTAGGCGTAAATTTTGCTCTGCCAAATGGCGGACAGTCTTATCGTGGCATATATGAACTACTCCAAACCCTCCAACTTCTGAGTTAGCGGCTGAGACTCTTATTTCAAGGTGCTTTTGTCCACGTGTTACGTCAAATGTTTGTGGTAAAGATTTATTAACAATGGCATGGCAAATAGCGCAGTCTTCGAACTGGACGTTTTGGTCATGAAAGAGATCATGCGCATTCATTCTTAATATTGTTTTTTCGTTGTAGTCAGTAAACTTACTGACGCTTGCATTACTTTGTACTATTTCGCCAACACCATTAACAATTGTGATGGCGTCAGGTAAGTGATTGTAGGTGTTAAAACTGTTAAGTAATGCTGAAAACGGTTTGGTGAGTGTGTTTTCGACTAAGGCTAGGTATAGCATCCAAAATGATAGAAGTTTAGTAAACTGACCAAAGGCTGCAGGTAAGTTGAGTGAGCGCATAGGTGCAGAAAACAAAATTTCTGCAAGTAATGTGAGCGCCAATGCGGCAACTAGTAATTTATACTCTTTTTTAGATATGGATGACTTTCGATTGTTTTTTCGCCATAACCAATATAGGGCAAAAAACGAGATAGCTATAGTGACGTATTCTGTAATTGCTGTTAACGACGAATAACTGCCATCTGGGTTGCGTAACATTGGAACTACACCTGCCTTTACCAGAAACAGGATAGAAAAAAGGAGAATAATAGAGGATGAAATTAGCGTGAATGGTTTTACTTTTTTATCTATAAAGCTAACAAATAAAGCCAGTGTAAGCGCTTCTACAAGCCTTGCTGACAGCCAGAATTGTACCGTAGCGTCATGCCTGATATTAGGCACTTGGTCACTCATTGATGTCAATAAGTGAGCGAGATCAAGGATTGCAACACAGAGGTAACCGGCACCAAGAAACATTGAATGACTTGAGAGGGAATATTTAAAAGTACTGAGCGTCGCTATGAAAGCAGCTATGCCGATAAATACTGCGGAAAGTTCTACAACGGTATGGAAAAGGGTTTGGTTGTAAGTTGCTATTGGTGCAATGGCAAACATAAATATAAAGGGCATCAGAAGCTTGTCGTTTCTGCCATGCCAGACGGTTTTCAAAATAAGGACCTTACATATCTATAGGTTACGTCAAAGTGAATTAACTATTCTCTTAGTTAGACCGCTTTTATTATAGTGAAATAATGAAACTCAGCTTCCTATTCCTTAGCGCTGAGCAATAATAACAGCTCTCAACGGTGCTGGCTCTCCTTCAATAGTCTTAGTTGGGTCGCTGGGGTCTAAGAAATCAGATAGTGATTGATTTGTCATCCAACGCGTACTTCTTTGCTCTTCAACAGTTGTTGGGCATACATCAATGGTTTGAATATTGTCAAAACCTAATCGCTCTAACCAGTGTTCTAGTGCGGCAGTACTTGGTATAAACCATACATTGCGCATTTGCGCGTAACGTTCTCCAGCTATCAATACCGTTCTTTCGTCTCCCTCGACAACTAGTGTTTCTAATACTAATTGACCGCCGGGGCGAAGCAGTTTTTTCAATTGCATTAAAAAGTCGATAGGACTTTTTCTATGGTAAAGAACGCCCATTGAAAATACTGTGTCAAAAGCATTTAGTGCCGGCATATCTTCTATACCGATTGGGACAAGGTGTATTCTTGGATCTGGATTGAAATGTTTTATGGCTTGAAATTGGATAAGAAATAAATCGGTCGGATCGATGCCGACGACCAAAGATGGATCCTGTGCTAGCATGCGCCACATGTGGTAGCCATTGCCACAGCCGACATCTAGGATGCTCCTCCCTTCTAATGGCAATATTTGTTTTTCCAGTCGTTCCCATTTCCAATCGGAGCGCCACTCTGTGTCAATATGGATACCGTGAATATGAAAAGGGCCCTTACGCCACGGCTTAAATTGCAGTAATAAGCCTTCAATAAATTTTTGAGTGTACTCGTCTATATCTTCTTGTGTTCCAAAAGAAACAATATCAGCCAGTTCAATTGCACTAATGTCTGTTTTGGGAAGTTTTCGAAGTAGCTTGACCCATTTAGCAAACTCCCCATGAGGCTTTTTCTGCCAAGTTGCTATTTGTGCTGGTAGTGTTTCTAACCATTCACTAAGAGGGGATGTGGCAAGGTGTTGGAACAGAGGTTGGTACCAATCGACTTTCATGAGTTATCCCTGTCTTATTTTACGGCAACAAAAGATGCAAAGTTAAAACACTTAAACCACAATACAACATCACTGAACCCTGTCTTATATAACCTGCTTTTGTGGGTTTTGAAGTCATCAATTAACATAACATCTTCTAGAGCGGTTCGTTTCTGGCTTATTTCTAACTCACTATAGCCGTTGCTTCGTTTGAATTCGTAATGCAGGTCAATCAATAATTGCTCGCCTTGGTCCTCAATATGTTTTAATTTTTCGGAGATGACTAAAACGCCGCCGGGCATTAAGCCTTGATATATCTTCTCAATAATTGCTGCGCGCTGTGCTGGAGGTATGAACTGCAATGTAAAGTTCATAACTACAACGCTCGCGTTTGATATTGATGTATCGGCTATATCTTGACATTGAACATCAATTTGAACCGGCGCTTTGTAAGCGTTGAGATGCATTTTGCATCTTTCAATCATGGAGGGTGAGTTATCCACGGCAACAATACGGCAATTGTTTGCTTCAATTTGCCGACTAATAGACAGGCTTACTGCTCCTAAGGAACATCCAAGATCGTAGATATTACTGCCTTCAACAACATACCTATTAGCGATTTGGCCTATGGTGTCTATTATTGTTGAATATCCTGGAACAGACCGTACGATCATGTCAGGGAAAACTTCGGCTACGTTTTCATCGAATTCGAACTTAGACACATTTTGTGGATGAGCGTAAATATTGTCTTTAATAGTAGCGCCTTTACTTTATCATCGTCTTGAAATGGTAGCGGATTTTAGCTGAATTAGAGACCAATACCAATAATGGCGTAACGCATTCTTAGGTTGAAGACGATGTTTTTGGAATATAACACTTACTTTTAGATCATGAATTATTGATGACAGTGAACAAAGATAAGTGAGCTAGTTATTCGTTGTCATAGGAAGTGGTACAGCGTTGCTGAACATGAATCATCATATCTAACTTGTAATTATTGCTTTAAGTATTTGATATACATGTTAAATATTTGATATTTATAGTAATAAAACAGTTTTCGATATATGTTTCTTATCAATTAGACGGTAACTAATTGATTTTTATGTTGAAGCCATGAGACTAAAGTAGTATTTTTACCTCACATATTTCACCTATTTACTGATTTTCTAATCAATCATAAATTGTTAGGAAAAACTACGTAAGTAACAGGATAAAAAATGGCGAAATTCTTAATCGCGGATGATCACCCTTTATTTCGTGAAGCATTGGGCGGCGCACTAACTCCATTATTTGAAAACCTTGAGCTTGTCGAGTCTGATTCTCTGGAAACGACAATGCAGGTATTGAACGATAATCCTGATGTTGAATTGATTTTGCTTGACCTCCAAATGCCTGGTTGTGATGATTTTTATGGTTTATTGAATGTTGCCGAAGAATTTCCTCAAATACCTATTGCTGTTGTATCTGCGACAGAGTCAATTAAAGTTATTGCTCGTGTTATGGGGTTTGGTGCCAAAGCATTTATTACTAAATCTACGCCATCTGTAGAGATTGCTGAAGCAGTCAATGCGGTGCTTAATGGCGAAACTTGGCTACCCGAAAGTGTTCGAGAAAAACTTGAAGATCACGAAGATGAAGATGTCATTATTTCGAATAAAGTGGCTTCTTTAACGACCAAGCAATTCCAAGTGTTGAAGTTGCTTCAAGCAGGGTTACTCAATAAACAAATAGCGCATGACCTCAATATCACCGAGGCAACGGTAAAAGCACACATTAGCGCTATTTTTAGGAAACTATCCGTTAACACAAGGACACAAGCTGTATTGATGGCAGAAAAAATTCAGCTAGACGAATAGTTAGTATTTGGTGCATGAACTTCGTTAATCTAGATGTTTGTTGAGTAAGGCTCTCGTAATTAGATGATAGATCCCAATATCCCGCTGGTTGATCTACATCGTCATCTAGACGGCAATATCAATCCTGAAACCATTTGGGACCTTTCCCATAAACATGACGTGAATTTGCCTGTTGGCACATTAAGCGAATTATGCGCATTGACTCAAATTCAAGATAAAACAAGCGATTTACTTGCGTTTTTAACCAAGCTTGATTGGGGGGTAGCTGTTCTCGGTGATTTAGACGCTTGTTACCGTGTTGCTTATGAAAACTTAATTGATGCAAAAGAACAAGGCTTAGATTACGTAGAGCTGCGCTTTTCGCCTTATTTTATGGGACGTGCATTTGATTTACCTTTGGAAGGCTTAGTTGAAGCCATTGCTGAAGGTGTAAAAAACGGGATGGCGGAGACTGGTGTTAGTGCCAACCTTATTGGAATTTTAAGCCGTACCTTTGGTGTTCAAAGCTGTCAGAAAGAGCTTGATGCTCTGTTAAGTCAAAAAGACAAGATAGTTGCTTTGGATTTGGCTGGCGATGAACTTAACTATCCGGCACACCTTTTCAAAGCACATTTTGAACGCGCCAGAGAGGCAGGGTGGGAAATAAGTGTGCATGCTGGTGAAGCTGACGGCCCAGCAAGTGTTTGGAACGCGATTAAGCTACTCGGAGCAACTCGAATAGGTCACGGCGTTTCTGCAATACAAGATGATCGTCTGATTGATCACATGTTAGAAAATGATATTGTGATTGAGTCATGCCCCACTTCCAATTATCAGACTGCAACGGTTAAGAATTTGTCGCAACACCCAATGCCTGAATTCCTAAAGCGAGGCCTCAAAGTGACCCTTAATACAGACGATCCAGGTGTGTCTGATATAGACATTAATCATGAATATGATGTTGCTCATAAAATACTGGGTCTCAGTGAATCGGACTTGTCACGTATTCAAAGAAACGGTATTGAAGCGGCTTTTGTGTCAACAGAAGAAAGAAAGCGACTTTGGTCTCTATATGAATGAGGTCTCAGGCGCTCTAGTTGATGTGCAATGGCTGAAGTATCAGCTAAGAAACAATGATGACTTAGTGTTATTGCATACGTCGATGGCTAACCCAATAGCAGGTGAATCGCCTGTTATTGGAGAGTGTGTTATTCCAACAGCCATGCACTTTGATTTTGAGCAAGAGTTTTGTGATCTTGCTAGTGATTTGCCTCACACTATGCCGTCCGCTGAAACTTTTGAAACCCATGCTCGATTGATGGGCATTGATAAAAATTCGACAATAATTGTCTATGACGACCATGGTATTTATTGCTCTCCAAGGGTTTGGTGGATGTTCAAAACGATGGGACATCAACAGGTTTATGTGTTGAATGGCGGTTTGCCCGCTTGGGCCAAACATGGTTTTGATTGTCAATCAGGGTTTTCTGAAGTTGCTAAAGAGGGCAATTTTAACGCTATTTCAGTACAAGGTTTGATGCTTGATTTAAAGTCATTGCTGTTAGTCAAAGAAACACCTGGTGTTGACGTTGTCGATGCGCGTAGTGCGGGGCGTTTTTACGCTAACGAACCTGAACCTAGAGTCGGTGTTCGCGGCGGGCATATCCCTAATTCAAAAAATATCCCGTTCAACAATGTACTAAACAATGAGGAAATGAAATCAACGGATGTATTATTGAGTCTGTTTAAGGAACAGGGCTTAGGCATGGATAGAAAGTTGATTTTCAGTTGTGGTTCTGGTGTTACAGCGTGTATTTTAGCGTTGGCAGCTTATCAGGTTGGCTACACTAACATAGCCGTTTATGATGGCTCTTGGAGTGAATGGGGAGCGAATGACGCTTTGCCAATAGAATAGGAAAGCCTGTTGAATAGTATAAGCGATATAAAACGCATAGTGGTGCTAACAGGGGCGGGAATATCTGCTGAGTCTGGCCTCAAAACCTTCAGAGATAGCGACGGTTTATGGGAAGGTCATGCTGTAGATGAAGTCGCCACACCGGAAGGGTTTGAGCGTAATCCAAGCTTAGTTTATCAATTTTACAATGAACGAAGACGGCAGCTGTTAAGCGACGATGTCAAACCAAACCTTGCTCACTATGCATTAGCTGAGTTGGAAAAGTCATTTCAGGGTGACTTTTTGTTGGTCACGCAAAATGTTGATGATTTGCATGAACGAGCAGGAAGTAAGAATGTTATCCATATGCATGGTGAGTTACTTTCAGCAAGGTGCTGCCGTTCTGGACAATCTTTTGTGCTGCTTGAAGACATTGATGAGCACAGTCTATGTTCTTGCTGTGAGCCTTCACAAGCTGTAAGACCCGATATTGTTTGGTTTGGTGAAATGCCATTTGCTATGAATAAAATAGGTGATGCGCTGCAAAGTGCTGACTTATTTGTTTCTATAGGCACTTCAGGAAATGTTTACCCCGCAGCGGGATTTGTCCGAGAGGCCAAAATGTCAGGCGCATACTCGATAGAGATAAACTTGGAACCCAGTGATGGTCAATCTTTTTTTGATGATACACATTATGGTTTGGCATCAAATGAAGTCCCCAAGTTTGTCAGCCAGTTTTTGCCGTCTGAGTGAGTACATAATAAAATCAGCATCCCCTAATTCGAGAATAGTTTAATGTTTCAAAACTTTAATTTGTACTGGGTTGAATTCTTAACCATTGCCGCGGTGCACTTTTTCGCAGTAGCAAGTCCTGGTCCCGATTTTGCAGTTGTCTTAAAACACAGTGTGAGTTACGGCCGTCGAACCGCGGTAATTACGAGTATTGGTATTGGACTAGGGATCCTCATCCATGTGGCTTATTCCTTATTGGGTATAGGCCTATTGATAAAAACCACACCTTGGTTATTCAATATTCTTATCTATGTTGCAGCGGCTTATTTAGCTTTTCTAGGTTGGGGAGCTATTCAGAGCAGCCCCAATGGAAAAGATGTTAATGGTGAAGATATTGATAATAAGATTGAAGAGCGATCGTTGTCCGATAAGAAAGCCTTTTTGATTGGTTTTATGACAAATGGTCTAAATCCAAAGGCGACGTTATTCTTCCTTTCTGTTTTTGCTGTTGTTGTTTCCGAGAGTACGCCTAATGATATAAAGGTGCTATATGGTTTATATATGGCCCTTGCGACCGGGTGTTGGTTCGCATTTTTGTCGTTTTGTGTCACTTTTCACCAAGTGAGGAGTTTCCTAAGAAAGCAAGGATATTGGTTTGATAGATTGATGGGGGCTGTTTTGATTGCCCTTGCAATAAAAATTGTTGCTTCAATATGGTAGTCATTACGTATGCTTCATTACTATTTAAGCACGATACAAAAGAAACAACTATAGATATCACCACAGCTTGATCAGATGACTTTATTGCTTGTCGAGAGAGTAATCTCCAAGGTGGGCTGGTACAATGGTTAATTCGAGTGCATTGTCGTGCATATGTCTTGTTGTTGGTTTGAATTAGAGCGTAGTTATCAGTGAGTGAAAAAAAGCGCGTGGTTATTGGTGGTGACATTGATAAGACATTAAAGGGAGAATTTGATTTTGATATCAAGGAGTTGCTTGAGCAAGGGTGGATTCTAACGCAAACAACCAAAGGCGTATTGTGCCAGTCTTTGCTGATTATTTTATCTGTCGCTATAGTTATGGTGTATGGACTTATAGCTTATGTGGGTGCAGAAAATGTTCAAAACAATACTGTCGAACTAAACAGCGCGACTCGTCTTTTCATGGAAATTATATCGACTACTCTGACAGCTCCCTTATTAGCTGGCGTCATCATGATGGGAATTAATCACAGTGTGGGTGCGGTATCTAAAGCCGAACATTTATTTCAGTATGTGCCTCAATGTTTGCCTATCGTCTTAGTATCACTGATGACAGGCTTGTTAACTCAGTTTGGTCTCGTGTTGTATATATTGCCGGGGTTTTATATAGCAATAGCGATGAGTTTTGCAACTCCCCTCGTTGTTGAAAAGAAAATGACACCTCTCATGGCAATATACACGTCGGTTAGAGCGGTAAATAAAAAGGCTTTAAAGTTTAGCTTGTTGTATTTAATCTTTTTGGCGTTATTGTTTGTTGGATTAATGACACTTGGTGTGGCCTTTATATGGATAGCACCACTTTATTACAACATTAAAGGGATCTTGTATCGGGACATGTTCGGTGTCACTGTTACATTAACGACCGATAAAAAGGGAGATTCATCGCATGAGTCTGTCTTCATTGCCTAATAAAAAGCATCTCAAACGATTCAGAAGGCACCTGATAATCGGGGTGTTTTGGACAGTGGCAGTGGTGTCACTCATTTATCCTTTTGTGAGTGAGAAAGGAGGGTTTACTACCAGTGATGATGTGAATGAAATTGCTCGAGGGATACCTGATTTTAAGGCATACACAGATACCAAAGACAAGAAGCGCGCATTTTTTAATTACCTACTTCCAGAAGTGAAACGCCAGAATGCTCGCGTTATGCAGACTCGTGTTTGGTTATTAGGCATTCGTACGGAAATACTACATGATATGGATCTACATGCTTCAGACAAAGCGACGCTAGATGAGTTAGCTCAGCAATATAAAGTGAACGCTAGGGAATGGTCAGTTGGTGCGGTCGATAAGTTACTGATGAAAGTTGACGTGATCCCGCAAGAGTTAGTTTTAGTTCAGGCTGCAAATGAGTCTGCCTGGGGAACATCACGCTTTGCACGACAAGGGTACAATTTCTTTGGCCTATGGTGTTTTCAAAAAGGCTGTGGCTTTGTGCCGTCCAGAAGAAACTCTGGGGCAGAACATGAGGTTGCGAAATTCACCAACCTTTCTCATGCGGTATCTACTTATTTAACTAACCTCAATCGGCATCCTGCGTACGAGCGCCTGAGAGATATAAGGAACCAGTTAAGGGATAAACAGCAACCTATTACGGCAGAAGCACTAGCTGATGGATTAATGAGTTATTCAGAGCGAGGACAAGCTTACATCGACGAGCTGAATGACATGATTCGAATTAACCGAGCGTATATATCTGAATGATTAAAAAGTTTTTCAGTTCACTATTCGTTTTTGCACCTTTATGTGTCCAAGCTGGGGCACTCAATGTGGAGTATGCTAAGTTCTATAGCCATTTGAAGAAAATTGATAGAGAAGAAACAAGTGATTTACAGTTTTCATTTGGTTTTATGCACAACACGCGAAAGCAGCTTTGTATTATTGAGGCTGCTGAGATAGTAACGCAAAAGCAAGATATTGCTATCGAGGTTAACACGTCGAACCGATTTACCTTACCTGTTGAGAAGGCGCTAAAACTGGCAAATGCAGTTGTTGCAATTGAATTAATCGAACCAAGTAACCAGTGTGATATGTCAGTTCAATTGGAGACGAAATCGTTATTACTGAGCAAGACGTTAACAGCTGATCAGCTGCGCTCTATTCTGGTGCAGTACGATGAGTTTTTTGACAATATGGGGAGCTTTCTGTCTTTCCTTATGCCAGGTGTTGAAGGACTAACTATCGTGCTTCCAACCACTACATCTTATGATAACTCATTACTTGCCAATGGAAGTATAGAGGGTAACAAGCTGATGCTAACGAAAGAATGGATTGAAGAAAATCAGCAACCCTTGGTATTGCCTATCAAACCCCTTCGAATTACAGCTGTGGCTAAGTAATCTGAGGTTTGTATAAGCAAAACCATTCAATGTGTTTATTTAGTTAGTGCAGTTTTAACTTCTATGGGATCTTGTATTTGAAGGTAGCTTAGTGAAGTAGCTGGTTCTGTTTCCTCAACAAAATCTTGGGGATCAAATCCGATATCGCCATTTTTATAGGGGGTAGATTGTGTTTTGAGTGACGCAAAGTCGAACAGTGAATTATCAGCCAAATGAGAAGGAACAACATTCTTCATTGCGCTGAACATACTTTCTATTCTGCCAGGGTATTTTGTATGCCATTCCTCAAGCATAGCTTTGACTGCTTTTCGTTGGAGGTTTTCTTGAGAACCGCATAGGTTACATGGAATGATAGGGTAGCCTTTCATTTCAGCATAATTTGCGATGTCATCTTCTGCGCAATAGGCGAGGGGACGAATCACGACCTGTTTGCCATCGTCACTTACCAACTTGGGCGGCATCGATTTTAGTCGACCACCGTAAAACATGTTTAAGAAAAGTGTCTCTAACATGTCATCTCTATGGTGTCCTAACGCAATCTTAGTCGCTTTAAGTTCGGTAGCAACTCTATACAGGATTCCCCGTCTTAATCTTGAACATAGAGAGCATGTTGTCTTCCCTTCTGGAATTTTATCTTTAACGATTGAATAAGTGTCTTCCTCAACAATTCGGTATTGAACCCCTTTTTCTTTTAAGTAGGTGGGAAGGACTTCTTCAGGAAAACCGGGCTGTTTTTGATCTAAATTGACGGCGACAATGTCGAAGTTTATCGGCGCTACAGATTTCAGATACAATAAAATATCTAACATGGTGTAACTGTCCTTACCCCCTGACAGGCAAACCATTACCCTATCGCCATGTTCAATCATATTAAAATCAGCAATGGCTTTACCGGTATGATGGCGTAAGCGTTTTTCTAATTTGTTATTAAGAAAGTTCTTTTTAGCGGTTTTAGCAGTAGACATCACAATAGGCCTTATCGAATAAGGCCGGGATTATATAGCCTGTTTCATGGAAAATAAAACGGGTGCGTCGATGAAGATGACGATCTTTGCCTGAAAAGAGTCAACGGCAAGGGCTTTTGTTAGTGGCGATCCAATCGTTCATTGAGACCTATCAAGCTTTCCTTCACTCTCATAGATATATCAAGAGAGTAGTTTAGGTGTTGGTTTAATCACCTGTAAGCTTCGATATAAACCAATATATAACAGTCCAAGAAGGTATAGCCCCCAAACATTAGGGGAAGGCACGGAGGTGAGGGTTCTTGATCCCACAAACTGGCCAATAACTCGCGTGGAAGCTAAGGTTGGGTCGTTATTTTCAATACGTATAGATAAACCGGGTAGAGTAAAAGTATCATTGAGAAAACTAATACTAATAAATAACTCTTCTACACCTACATTATTAGGGCCAAGGCTAGTAGATACATTTGCAATAGGGTTGCTGAATGTATTGGTGAAGGTGAATTGCGCAATGTCAGTACCAAAAATAGAAGTGCCGTATGATAAAATGAACCCTCCCTCAATGGCTAAAAAATCAAAATCGGTTGGTGCACTATTGTTTGGCGGGCCATCATAACTCCAGGAGTTAATTTCCGCATCAGGCCCGAAAGCTGACAAATCAAAACGGAAGCTGGCTGTTAAATCTTGCTCAATTAATATTGCATTAGCTGACGAAAAAAACATCATCGTTACAGTACCCAAGAGAACCAACGAACGTCTTCTCATAAAAGCTATTCTCTGCTATTAGATTAACATCATCATAGCAGTGTTTAATTTAAAAAGGATAGTTGGTATGGGTAACTTTTTTATGAGCTAATTGTTGTGCTGTCTCAAGGTGTAAGAATCGATGTAGGCTTACGCCTAAATTCGTTTTGAGCAAAGGTTGAGGTTAATCTCCATGGAGCTATAGAGATTGTGCATCTATGTTAGTAGGCTATTGCGTATCCCACACAAATCACTGAGAAATAGTTTTATAACGCTCTATTTAATCCTCTAAAGGTGATTTAAATCCTTCTGGCTTTAGAGCAAGTAAGTCACATTTTATCGCGTCAATGACATGTTCAGCAGTATTTCCAATAAGAGCTGCGGAAATACCAAGACGCCCCACAGTGCCAATAACAACCAGTTCGGCATCAATATCTGCTGCAACATGACTAATAACGTCTTCTGTTAAGCCTTCCCGCACATGACACCTAGACTCGTCAATACCATATATATCAGCATGCTCTTTCATCGCATCAACATGGTGGCTTTTGACAGTGTCATTATAGTTTCTGGGATCAAATTCAGGCATTTCTACAGCTATATTCACGGGTGTCCCAGGGTAAGAATTGACAAAATGTAAGTTCGCATCGAGCATCTTAGCGAAATATACTGCATGTTCACTAACGACAGAATTAAGTGATTGATGATCGTTATCCTCTGTACCCACATTTATCGCCGCAATAATGTTGCCATTAGAAGGCCAAGCGTGATCTTTGACCAACAACACTGAAACAGGCGATTTACGTAATAAGTGCCAATCAGTTGGGGTAAAGATAATGGATTTTAGTGCACTATGCTGATGTGTGCCTTTAACGATTAAATCATATTTGTTATCAATAACTTCGTAAATAATGCTTTCGTAAGGCCTGTTATGCCAAACTACTTTAACATCTATGGTTACTGATTCTGCTGAGGGTATGCTTGCTACTAACTCTGAAAGCCATTTTGTCCTGTCATTGACGGTGGCAGCGCGCATGCTTTCTCGCTCTTCGGTTGACAGCATAGTTGTCATTTCATAGGAGAAGTCGTAAATAGTTAGAAAAGCGGTGACAATTGCATCACTCTTCTGGGCGATTTCAATTGCACGAGATATCGACTTTTGTTCTTCGTTGCCGGGGTCGATTACTGCTAGGATTTTTGTATACGACGTTTTCATAGGCATATCCTTTTGAAGTTCTCTTTAAAACCTAGTATAGAATATCGTCGCAATCAATGATTGATGTAGGTCAAACTAACTCATGAAGCCATGGCAGAATGATACTAAGCTATCTTACATACTTGATCGTTGGCCCTTTCTCTAAGATCGCCTTCATTTAGGAT
Organism: uncultured Pseudoalteromonadaceae bacterium; assembly: GCA_964625615.1. GTDB lineage: Bacteria > Pseudomonadota > Gammaproteobacteria > Enterobacterales > Alteromonadaceae > M269. The sequence continues at coordinate 100,053 of CAZVDU010000001.1, forward strand.
ATCGACAAATTTTCCATCAACAGCTATTAATTGATCCTGCTGAAATTTTGTGAATATACGGCTAATGGTCTCAATCGTTAGCCCTAAGTAATTACCTATATCACCTCGAGTCATACTGAGACGGTATTGCTTGCGAGATAAACCCCGAGCTCCAAATCGCTCAGCTAAATTGTGAAGAAAGAAAGCAACGCGCTGTTCGGCAGAGCGGTTGTTGATAAGTAAACGCATCCCTTGCTCCGAGCGAATCTCTCTGCTCATTAAACGCATCACTTGTTGTCTCAGCTTTGGAATGGTCGCAGATAGTGAGTCGAGGGTATTGAAAGGGATCTCGCAAACCATGGATGTTTCTAAAGCTACGGTAAAGCTCTGGTGGTTCTGTTCACTCAAAGCATCAAAGCCAATTAAGTCGCCGGGTAGGTGGAATATCGTAACTTGCTGTTCGCCATTTTCACTTACGACATAGCTTTTGAATGAACCAGAACGCACGGCAAAAAGTGAGTTAAGTGGTTGGCCAGCCTGAATTAAAACCTGGTTTTTTTGATAAGGCTTTTTTCTGTCGATAATTTGATCAAGATTGTTAAGCTCTTGGTCACTAAGACTAAAAGGCAAGCATAACTGATTGATACTGCAGTTTTGGCAGTGTATTGAAATACCTTGGGATTGTTTCATCGACTTACCTATGACTTAAAAATACTGACATGAATAATATCAGGGCGAAGGCAATCAAAGTCAACGCAATGATTTGCTTTAGGTATGAATTGGTCAGAATATCTTTTATTAGTTTTTGACTGCCTCCAAGTGAAATAAGTGCTGGCAGGGTTCCAAGTCCGAAGAAAAACATGACCTGAACCCCTTCAATCATACCGCCGCTAGCTAAGCTCCAGGTTAACGCAGAGTATACTAATCCACAGGGTAGCCATCCCCACAACATCCCATAAGGAATGGCATTAACTGGGCTTTTAAACGGTATGAATTTTTTTGATAAGGGTTGAATGCGCTTCCAAAGGTGGTGTCCCAGTCGCTCTAGATGTGTTAGTCCGCGCCACCAATTCGCAAGATAGAGTCCCATCATAAGCAAAAATAGCGCACTGATGAGTTGCAGCGCTTGCCCGCCACGCGCAAAACTTAGTGTTGTTATAGAGCCAATGTAACCTGTAATACCGCCAGCAACGCAGTAACTAAAAATCCTGCCAAAATTATAGGCGAT
>CAZVDU010000001.1:101359-102504 GCA_964625615.1 uncultured Pseudoalteromonadaceae bacterium
AGTAGGGAACTTAAAGACATACCTATTACACCCATCCACGGAGATAATATTCCAGTGACAGCTAAAGGAAGTACAATAGTGTTGTATCCAGCGGCCCACCATAAGTTTTGTTTGATAGTAGCATAACACTGCTTTGATATAGTCATCAGGTCAATGATGCCATGAAGGTTTTGATTCATCATAATGATGTCGGCAGAGTTCTTCGCAATGTCTGTTGCATTTGAAATAGCGATAGAAACATCAGCAGCGGCCATGACAGGGCTATCGTTCACACCATCTCCGACCATAAGTACAGAGCCTTTTCGTTCTTGTACTTCTCGAACATAATGCAGTTTTTGTTCTGGCGAACACTCGCTTTTCCAATTATCAATTGATAAGTCGTTAGCCAATTGCGCCACTGCAAACTCATTGTCTCCGCTGAGTATCGTTTGGTTTATTGGTATAAGTGTTTGAAGGGTCATCATTGCACTGACTCTGGTTTTGTCACTAACAACAAAACCAGCGATGATTTCGTTATGAGTACCCAATAAGACATTACAGTGACTTAAAGCGGGTGGAACCTGACGATTAAAATACCGCACAGCACCTATTTTGTAATCTATATTGTTGATACGTCCGGAAACGCCCAAACCAATATCAACCAGGCCATGAGTCATAGAAAGGTGAGGGGTATCTGATTTAAACGCATGGCTTATTGGATGCTCAGAGATACTCTCTAATGTTGATGCAATAACTATAGCATCGTCTGTACTCATATCGTTTTTTATGCAATGACTTTCGACCAGCGTAAATTTACCTTCAGTCAAGGTTCCAGTTTTGTCAAAGCAGGCATGATCAATGGTTTTTAGTTGTTCGAGCACATCAGCACGTTTCACTAAAATCCCATTGCGATTCAGTAACGCAATAGCGCATGTCAACGCAGAAGGGGTCGCTAAGCCCAAAGCACAAGGGCAGGTTGCGACTAACACAGAGGCCATAACCCAGAATGCTCTGTCTGGATCAATCCATTGCCAAACAATATAAGTGATTGCTGAAATTGTAAGAACAGCAGTCACAAAGTACTGGGAGAATTTGTCAACAAGAAGTGCAATTTGAGGCTTTTGAGCGAAAGCTAATTCTTGCATTCGTAGTATGTTTTGAACGAG
>CAZVDU010000001.1:102604-109353 GCA_964625615.1 uncultured Pseudoalteromonadaceae bacterium
TTTGAGGCTTTTGAGCGAAAGCTAATTCTTGCATTCGTAGTATGTTTTGAACGAGTGCATCTTTGAATAACGATGTGACTTTTATCTCAATAGGGGTGGATTGATTGATCGTGCCTCCAAAAACCTGATCGCCTTGTTGCTTGGTTACGGGTAGGAACTCACCCGATAACATCGATTCATCTATGTTACTTCTGCCAGTGACTATAACGCCATCAATAGGGATAGTTTCTCCTACCTTAACGAGCACATGTTGCCCGAGAGATAACTTATTCGCGAGTGTTGTTTGTTGCCCATCCTCATTGATGACAGACGCAATGACAGGGGTATGAGAAACACTGTTAGCGCTAATTTGAGCTGATTTATGCCTTGATTTATGTTCCAGATAACGACTGACCAAGAGCAAAAAAATGAACATGCAGACAGATTCGTAATAGGTTTCGCCGTCCTGCTGCATGGTTGACCATAGACTCGCTGTAAAAAGGCCTATAATGGCAATGGATATAGGGACATCCATATTCACGGTTTTGACTTTAATGACTCTATAGGCGCTAGCGTAGAATTCGCGCGCTGAGTAAAAAACGACAGGTAAAGACAGTAATAAGCTGGTCCACTGAAAGTAGCTCAAAGTGACTTGTTCTAAATCGCCAAAAACACCAAAGTAAATGCCAAAAGTTAACATCATGACTTGCATGGCCATTAAGCCTGCAATGCCAAGCCTGATTAACAATCGCTTATTTTGTTGAATATAAAGCTGTTCATGTTGGTCTGGCTGAAAAGGTTGGGCGTGATAACCGATATCTTCTATTGTTTTGAATATATCGCTAAGCTTTAATTGCGCTGCATCCCAGCTAACTGTTGCTCTTCGAGAGCCAACATTTACGGCTATCTTGGCAATGCCTTTCAATTTGGCGAGTTGGCGCTCAATTAGCCAAGCACAAGCTGGACAGCTTACGCCTTGAAGAGACAGTTGTGCCTGTCGTTCATTACCAGCCTCAATCACAAAAGACTCTTGAACACTTTTGTCATTGAATATATCCAAGTCTGGCAACATGGACTGATTTGGCTCGGCTTTTATCGCTGGCTCAGTTCTAAACCGGTAGTAATCTTCTAACCCACTGTCAATGATGGTTTCTGCGACTGCTTGACAACCTATGCAGCATAGACTTCTGACTTTCCCTAAGATTTTTGTGGTAAATACCTCGTCCTTGGGAAGGGGTTGATCACAGTGATAGCAGGTCATCAGAAATGTCGTTATGGGATAAATAACACTGGGGCTGATTGAGGAAGCGCCACATCTTGTTGGATTTTCCAACCGTTATGAAAAGGATGTAAGCTAAGCCTCCATTTTCCCGATAAAGTTTGCTCTATGGGCGCTTGATATGTGCCGTCTGCTCTTTGTGTCAAATTGATGGTAAAATCTCTTTCTGACTGTGTGGAATGATAAAACTCTAATGTCAGTGCAGCCCCCTGTTCTGGATCCTGACTTAAAAAGCGTAGCTCTATCCGTTCATCAAGGAAAGTAATCTCTGTTCGTAAATTAAGTGCTTTAGCTGTTTTTATTTTTTCTAACTTGTTATTAATGGCTTTACCTTGTTTATAGTAATCGTCGATTACTAAGCTATCTTTGCTGTTCAGGGCCAATGTTAACATGGTGATACCTAACGCGAGTGAAACTATAGGTACGCTAATGAGGAACCAAGGCCAAAACTGTTTATACCAGGGTGTTACATCACTTTTCGGACTATTCATTAAACGACTCTAACGCATAAAAAAGCCCCGGCGAACCGAGGCTCATGATAAATCAATCTGCTTAATTGTTTAAAGATAGGCTATAAACATAAGCAGCAACTACGTGAATTTTCTTTTCACCCAGAACGTCTTTGAATGAAGGCATAACACCAGCTCGGCCATTAGTGAGCGTCTCTGTAACTGCTGCTTTAGTCCCACCGTATAACCAAATATTGTCGGTAAGGTTAGGAGCACCCAATGCTTGATTTCCTTTACCGTCTGGGCCATGACACGCAACACAAACAGCAAAACGTGCCTGACCTTTATCAGAAAGTTGTGCATCCACTTTACGACCACTAAGACTTAATGCATAAGCAACAACTTCTTCAATTCCTTTATCACCCATGGAATCTATCCAAGCTGGCATTGCACCTTGGCGGCCTTGAAGTAAAGTTGTTTTGATATTCTCTGGCTTGCCACCGTACAGCCAATCACTATCTGTTAAGTCAGGAAAGCCCCTTTGCCCGCGAGCATCAGAACCGTGGCATTGAGAACAATTCTGTAAGAATAAGCGCTGACCAATTTTTAGTGCTTCTTCATCAACGGCTAGAGCTTCAATAGGCTGCTTAGCGAATTCGTCGAAAATAGGCCCGAAAACGTTTTCTGCAAAAGCAACTTCACGATCATATTGGACAATCTTTCCGTTTTCTAGGGCATTCTTAGTTGCTGCTTTTGACTCAGCAATAGATTTAATACCTTGATTTGAACTCGTCCAACCGCTTAGACCTGCGAAGTTCCCTAAACCTGGGAACCACATCAAATAGAGTAAACCCCATACGATGGTGACGTAAAACATAATTGTCCACCATCTAGGTAACTGATTATTAATCTCGATGATGCCATCAAATTCATGATGCATATCATCGCCTTCTTCTATACCTGTTTTATTCTGTAGGCACCAACGAAGCAATAAGAAGCACCCTAAAATTGTGCCGAGTGATATGACAGAAATCCAAATACTCCAAAAGCTACTCATTTGTAGACGACTCCTGTTTTAAATTAGTGTTTTTTTCATCATCAAATACAAGGTTTGCAGCCTCATCAAAACCAGCTTTAGACTTTTTGCTAAAAGCCCAAATAATGACACCTACAAAGGATATAAAGACAACCAGAGTGAATATAGTACCAACTGTTCCGTTATCCATAGTCGCCTCTACTTAAGTGCTGTACCCAAAGACTGCAAATATGCAATCAGGGCCTGCATTTCTGTTTTGCCTTCGACGTCTTTCTTTGCAGCGGCAATTTCTTCATCTGTGTAAGGGGCGCCGAATTTGCGGAAAACTTCCATCTTCTTAGCCGTTAGCTTTCCGTCTAATTTATTTTCAGCCAACCAGGGGAAACCAGGCATATTGGACTCTGGAACAACATTTCTTGGATTAAGCATATGAACACGATGCCATTCGTCACTGTAACGACCGCCGACTCTCGCTAAGTCTGGTCCCGTTCGTTTGGAACCCCATAAAAAAGGGTGTTCCCAAACTGATTCACCTGCGACTGAATAGTGGCCGTAACGTTCAGTCTCTGAACGGAAAGGGCGGACCATTTGACTATGACAACCCACACAGCCTTCTCGAATGTATATATCTCGGCCTTCTAGTTGCAATGCTGTATAAGGTTTTAACCCATCTACTGGTTCCATTACCTGATCTTGAAACATCAAAGGTAAAATTTGAACAAGCGCTCCGAAGCTAATAGCAATAAGGATGAATATTGCCATTAAGCCTGCATTTTTTTCGACAACTTCATGCATGTTTTTCATGGTTCGTTCCTTCCTTTAAGCTGCTTGAGGCGCAGCAACTGCGCTATCTTCGGTCGTTTCTTCACTTGGCATACGAATGGTCTTAAAGACGTTGTAAGCCATAACAAACATACCCGATACCACAAAGACACCACCAATGAACCTGATAAAGTAGAACTTATAAGATGCTTCCAAGCTTTGAACAAAACTATAGGTTAACGTACCGTCTGTATTAATCGCACGCCACATCAAGCCCTGCATGACACCTGATAACCACATAGCAACGATATAAAGAACAACGCCGACTGTTGCTAGCCAGAAATGCGTATTAATGAGTTGAATACTGTACATTTTAGGCTTGTTAAACAGTACAGGGATAAGATGATAGACAGCACCAATAGAAACCATTGCAACCCAGCCAAGCGCACCAGAGTGAACATGACCAATAGTCCAGTCAGTGTAATGTGATAATGCATTGACCGTTTTAATTGCCATCATCGGTCCTTCAAATGTAGACATGCCATAGAATGACAACGATACAATCAAGAATCTCAATACGGGATCTGTTCTTAGTTTATGCCAAGCGCCAGATAAGGTCATTATACCGTTTATCATCCCACCCCAAGATGGAACGAAAAGGATGACTGACATCACCATACCTAAAGACTGTGTCCAATCAGGCAGTGCTGTGTAGTGCAAGTGATGGGGGCCTGCCCATATATAAAGTGAAATCAATGCCCAAAAATGGATAACTGATAAACGGTATGAATAGACTGGACGACCAGCCTGCTTGGGAACGAAGTAATACATCATGCCTAAGAACCCGGCTGTTAGGAAAAAGCCAACGGCATTGTGCCCGTACCACCACTGCATCATGGCATCGACAGCACCACCATATAGGGAATACGATTTAGTGAATGAAACAGGAATAACCATGCTGTTAGCTATATGTAGAACAGCTACTGTAATAATGAATGCGCCATAAAACCAGTTTGCTACGTATATATGAGATACTTTTCTTATGATCATGGTGCCGAAGAAATTAATCAGGTAAGCGACCCAGACAAGTGTTATAAGGATGTCAATTGGCCATTCTAGTTCCGCATATTCTTTTGAACTTGTTAACCCCAATGGAAGTGTTATCGCGGCACTAACGATAACCGCCTGCCAGCCCCAAAATGTGAAAGCGGCTAATTTATCACTGAAAAGCCTTACCTGAGAAGTTCGCTGAACGACGTAGTAGGATGTCGCGAAGAGTGCACAGCCACCAAATGCAAAGATAACCGCATTAGTATGCAATGGCCTTAATCTAGAATAGGTTAGCCATGGTGTATCAAAGTTTAGTTCTGGCCATATTAATTGCGCAGCAATTAGTACGCCTACTGACATACCCACAATACCCCAGACAACAGTCATAACAGCAAATTGACTGACTACTTTGTAATTGTATTCGGGGAGCGTTTGCGTGGTTTGATTCATAATCCGCGTCTTCCACTTGTAATTATTTGTTTGTTGTTGCTATTAAACATAGTTAATTGCTCAATATTCACCAATTTAGTAACAAAAAAACTGGCTATAATTCACACAATTAGATAATTGCCTGTCTTTATACAGAAAATTATACGTAAAAAAACATGAATTGATACACAATCTAAGAGAAGATTGATCAATCTCAATAAAAAGTACAAAAAGCTAAAGTTTTTGAACAAATTCAATACATTAATTTTACAAAAAATTAAATATTCGCTGCCTATGGTCGTACTTTTGGTGCTAGGTATCTTTGCTTATTGGTATAAAACTAGCCAAGTTACCATGGAAGTGTCATGTCACCTTGATGGTGCGAGTTGCACTATTTTGGGGCGAGATGCTGAGTTTAAGTTTTCGGTGGCGCCTTTCCCGATCAAAACCGAGGAAAGACTTATTTTTACCTTACATCTTGAACCTGGACTAGGATTTGATTCTGCATGGATACAAGGGATCAATATGTATATGGGTAGAATCCCCGTTTTGCCTATTGACAGTATCGAGGCTTCACAAGAAGGAGCTGTTGAGCTCGAAAGTTATCTGGGAAGCTGTAGTGAACCAAATATGCGATGGCAAATGATCATTAATTTGTCAGATACAAATGGCGTCATAGTTACGCGCTATATCAATTTTAACTCTATAGTTAACTGATTTATGCGGCCCCAAAACTCTACTCGTTGCGCTCGAATCTAGAGTATTAATTCAAAATGAGATTGTCTTCGACGCATAATGTCATTCTGTGTGCACCAAAATCACATGGTGAAACTATGTACTAGTGATCTTGTACAGCTGCACGTATGCAACATTAAAGTCATTTGATCGGCGTTTGGAAGATTGAATAAATAAGCAAGATTGAATAGCTTAATGCTCGAGTATATTTGATATAACCACTAAAGAGCATGCCCCTTCTCATAAGGCTTTAACTTTATGTCTAGAACTACTTTAAGCTGGCTTTATTGGCATAAAGTGCCTGTCACAACAAAGGCTTAAAAAATGACCAAAACCAAATTCATTCATGATTTGATCCGCATGTCAATTAGAATGATTATTCTGTTTGGTGTCATATCTATCTCTAGCTGTGTATGCAACCTACTGACATTGTTGAGTATTTTCAGTTTTTCATATATCGTTCTTTCTGGTGTATACAAAATATTACAATTTGAAATAATGTTATTTCAAAGCTACCATCAAACTAGTACGAGGCTTTAGGTAGTTTGTTTGAGCACCATAGTTACCGAAAATAATCAGCAATAAAGTGGCTAAGGGAAAGCATTAATAATTGAAAATGGATTAGGAACAAATATTGCTTATCAAAAAAATTAAAGTGGTTATTAAATATAATAAGCGGCAGGAAACACATGATGAAATCTAACAAAATATCCCGAGGCGTGAAGATCGCGCTAGTTGGGGCATCAATAGGAGCTACACTGGCTTTTGGAGCATCTGCGCAAGATGCGAGTGATGAGGCATCAGTGGAAAAAATACGGGTCTTAGGCTCACGTATTTCACGCGATAGTTCTCTTGATGCGCCTAGTCCTGTATTAACTATAGGCGCTGATGATCTTAAAACATCAGGTATCATCGATGTAGGTGAATTGCTTCGTGAATCACCACAATTACAATCGTCATTACCAGGTACATTTTCTGCGTTTAACGGGACTGCACTTGGAGCCAGTCAGCTTGACTTAAGAAATTTGGG
>CAZVDU010000001.1:109453-120748 GCA_964625615.1 uncultured Pseudoalteromonadaceae bacterium
GCTGGTGATGGTCAATTTTCTCAGGTGACCAATGCTGCCGCATTCGCAGAAGCTTTTGGTATTGATCCTAGATTTGCCAATGCATTTGTTCCGAATCAAACTTTACCTATTTCTAGCGGCTCTGGCGTTATTTCACTGACAGGAAGCGGGTTTGGTTCAGTATTCGGGAGCGGGGGTGTTCCTGGTTGTTCACTTTTGGGGGCTGCACAAATTCCTGAGTGTCAAACTATCGGTGCTGATGGCGTGTTACGCGCTTTTAACCCAGGTATTTTCTCTGGACCGTTCGAGGCAAGTGGCGGAGATGGTGTACCAACCAATCCAGATGACGAGCTATTGTTCCCGGATTCCAAACGATTTTTGTTTCAATCAATCGGTCGATATGATGTTTCAGATTACGTAAGCTTTTTTGTAGACGCTAAGTATGTTTCAACCCGTACGCAAGAAAGCAACCAAGTTAATGGGTTTAATGATGATATTCCTATCGCATTAGATAACCCCTTTATTCCGAGCGAATTGTTAGCACAAGTTAATACGTTACAAGCTGAGGGATTAACCCCTAGCATTGCCGTTTCACGTGATGTCCTTGATTTAACAGCACGTTCCAACCCAGATGCTGAACGCAGCACAGTGCGAATCGTAGCCGGTATAGAAGGCGTAATACCTAAGTTAGATTTTGACTATGAAGTGTCTTATAACTACGGTAGAACAGATGCAGATATTACTTCTAGATTGCGACTGGAAGATCGGTATTTTGCAGCGATTGATGCTGTTACTGACCCAAATACCGGTGATATAGTTTGTCGTTCTGAACTAGACCCTACTGCAGTTCCACCGACATCCCCGTTTCCGGCAGCTAATGGTAATTTTGGTTTCTTGACCTTCCAGCCAGGCAGTGGAGCATGTGTGCCGGCAAATATTCTTGGCTCCAATACGTTGAGCCAAGAAGCCGCTGATTTTATTTTCCAACCTGTCACCGAAATCAATGAAATTGAACAAGAAAATATTGTTGCTGTTATATCAGGGGATTTAGCCAACTACTTTAGTTTACCTGCGGGTCCAATAGGTTTCGCAACGGGTTATGAATATCGTCGCGAGACTAGCTCTTCTCAACCTGGTAATTTTGCTGCAGCAGGGTTAACTTTCGGTACTCAAGATTCGCAAGCTGGTCCGACCCTACCATCATCTGGTGCTTATTCTGTCGATGAATTTTTTATCGAATTAGAGGTCCCTATACTCGAAGGTGTGTTTTTAGCCGAGTCGCTTGGGATTAATGGTGCTTACAGGAATTCAAATTATGATGTATATGATACTACCGATACCTGGAGTGTCGGCAGTATTTGGCAACCAACAAGCTCAATAAATATTAGGGCTACATATTCGGAGGCGGTGAGAGTACCTAATATCGGAGAGGCTTTTTCTCCTACATTTTTGGCTACTCTAGGCGCAACACAAGACCCTTGTAATCAAAACTTTGTTAACAACGGTACTGAATTCCGAGAAGCAAATTGTATTGCGCTAATTGGTCAAAGTGTTGCAGATGGCACATTTGATTCGACGAACTTTTTATCGGCGTTCGTACCTGGTACGAGTGGCGGTAACCCCTTACTAGAACCAGAAGAAGCCGAGACATTAACTATTGGTGTCGTTTATCGCCCAACGGATGATTTTGGTGGCGTGCTTGATGGGTTAGTCATTACAGCTGACTATTACGATATCGAGATTGATGGTTTGATTGATAGTTTAACCGGTTTTCAAATTGCTCAAAACTGTGTCGATTTACCAACGTTAGATAATCAGTTTTGTGATGCTATAGATCGTGATCCAACCGACGGGTTTATTACAGATTTTAGGTCAGGTCTTATAAACTTAGGTTCTGTCCAAACTCGAGGTGTTGACTTTAGAGCAGACTACGGATTTGACATTGCCAAGGCTAGGCTTGATTTTACGATCAATGGCACAAGGTTTCTTGGAGAAGAGCAGGTTAGAGATCCATCAGCGCCTGATGAAGTAGTGCAGGTATTAGGTCAATTCGGTAACCCGAAGTGGATTGTTAATTTCACCGCTGACTATACGATCGGAGACCTAAACTTTGGCTGGCAGGGTCGATTTGAATCTAATCAATTTTTACCTGGACTTGAGCAGGCGAACTTCGAGGGTGATAATGGCGACAATTTTGTTAATGTAAGGGATACTGGCACGGCATTTGTTCACGATTTAACAGTGAATTACAGCATATCTGAGAAGATTGGAGTTTACGCAGGGGTTAACAATATATTGGAAGAAGAGCCGTTTTTAGGTGCTTTGTCTAGGCCTGCTGGTCCACGAGGAAGGTTCTTCTTTGTAGGATTGAACTTGACGCTTTAAATTTAGCAAAATATTTTATGTCATAGGGACTATCTCTTAAGGAGATGGTCCCTTTCTATATCCGATATTACCCTGTGGGTCGCTTGTTTAAACTACTTGAAGTTAGATTGCTAAAGGCACTTATAAACAATAAAACGTTGCTTACCGTTTTCAATAGGTGAGTTAGCCACCAAAGTATTACCACCCATATTCGCTGCTTCGTTTCTAGCCAGTACTAGTAATTCGGAAGCAACCTTTTCTGATTTCCTATTAATACCAGCGACACTCGCTTTAACATTAGCGCTTGCGGTGCCTATGCGCTGGCAGTTTTGTACACGACTTTCATTCGCTAGCACGACACTTTCTGCCGCAGCGTCAGTTTTAACATAAGTACACCCTGTACTTAAAAATGCAATTGCGATGGCAACTGTTGATTTCATTATTCTACCTTTTTAAGATTTTTGATTATTGACTAAGACTGCTGCAAATTTCTGAGCTTGTTTGGAAACATCTTCAGCTTTGTATATTGGGACGGAGCAAGCAGATTCATTGCAAATGTATAATGCAGGTTTGTCACTTTTAGGGTATCGGCCAGGCTCCTCGTAATGCACCAAACTTCTGGGTTCATAGACATCTTTACTGGCATTGAATAAAGCTTTGGCTGATTCATCTTTTGCATTGCCCACGATAGAAAACTCAACATAACCCGAAGTTAATAATTCAGTGGCTAATGCTAAGTTGCCTGTAATTCTGCCTTCACGACTTACTATCCGTGGAGCTGCACTGGCTCTGATTGCTTTTTCTGACGCAACTTTTAACGCATCTTGTTTTGTGATTACGCCGTAGTTGTATAAAAACCTTGCAGCCACAGCGTTATCTTCTAATGGTTTTCTAGGCTTTACGAAGTCCTTACTGCCATAAAATCCACCGATTTTAGGATCTTGTAACTGATTCAGTAATACACTTGAGATGCTTTGTGCTTGCGCCAACCAACGATCATCGGCGGTTAATCGATGCCACTTTAGAAACATCAGTCCGAGGTATGCGTGTGGGCGGAGTAATACCGCATGATCATTTTGTACGACATGCAATCGGGTTTCGAATTCAAATTCTTTTGTTGGCTCGAACTGTATAAAGACAGCGCCTTTTTTACGGCTATTGAGTAGAGCATTAGTTGCTACTTTAGCCGTTTCCAGAAACGCTAAGTCTTTTGTGCTCTCGTAGGCATTCAACAAGCCGATGATAGTTCGAGCATTGAGATCTGTGAATATACTTTTATCAATAGTTGGTAAGCCGTATTTACGCCGCTGTTGATCATCTAGCTGATAATATTCTCTGATGGAAAGGTCCGATGGTAACTTTGGAATATTCGGTTGATGGCTGGCGAAAAACAAACCTTCTTTAGAACGCATATGCTGTAATAAATAGCGATGAATGTTGTTAAGCCCATCAACGAACTTTTTATTATTTGTTAGCCTGTATGCTTCGGCAAAAATATCCAAGGCCGCAGCTTGGCTCTCCAATCGTTTTTCGCCAACGATATTACCCCAGCGGCCAATTGAGCTGTAATAAATACCGCCCCACTCAGGATCGAGCTGCTTCAAGTACCCTCTGGCTGTTTGTTCAAAGCGCTTTCGAGCTTGTTTGTCGCCTTGCCAGTGTCCCCGCCATGCAAATTGCAATGTTCGTGCAGAGCCTTCTATCACTTTGCTATTTCCCCAGGCGCCGATATCATCATCATAGCTCCATTCGATTTGTTCGCGTACTTGATCTCTTATTTCAGTTAATGGAGAACGCCGAGGTTGTTCTGGAGCAGAGTATGGGGCTAAGTTGTCTGGCTGGAGTGTGCCATTTTTATGGCCATCAATAATGCCCGCCATGATTTCTCGAAAGGTGTCTGGCCGACGTGTGCCTCTCAGAGCGAGAACTTGATCACCTGCTGGATTATTGAATGCAATGGCAGGCCATGCCCAATCAGAGTACCTTTCTCCTATGTCAGGTCTAATAATACTGTCTACTTGAATAGCAATAAAGTTCTCGTTAATGATAGAAACTATGTCTTGTTCAGCAAAGGTATTACCTTTCATCCAACGACAAGCACCACAACCTTCATGACCTACGTTAATCAGAATGGGTTTGTTTTTGTCTTTTGCCTCATTGAAGGATGCTTCGTTCCATTCTCGCCATTGAATTTTTTCTTCAACAGCAGATGATACAAAGGTTAATACTGACAAAACAAAAGCAATAAATAGATGCTTCATAATTCGACACTCATTCAGACGATAGATAACTATCAGAACGTTATAACAGGATTTAGATTACAAAGTAAGCCAACTTTTATATCGCAAAAATTAACATGAAATCGCGTTCTTCATTAGAGTGATTAACCATAACTATCATCCTCGGTAAGTTAATTCCCTCGTAGAGGTTTTATTTTAAAAGTGATACAAATAAAAAAGAGTTGAACTTAATTCGAGTACCCTTGTGGACAATTCTATGTCATATGCTGCGACGCAAACTGTCGAGCAAGATAAGCTAGTTCATATGCTCTATGAAGCTGTTGTTGATAATTCTCTCTGGCCAGAAATGGTTTCTGAGTTAATAGAACATATAGAATATAAAAAAAATGCCGCGTCTACTGATGCTGAATATTTAGTAGGCTTATCTAAGCATTTCGAGCGAGCCTTCCAACTCAGTGAGTGCATTGTCAATTTACAAGAGCAAAATGAAACACTTGCTGGAGTATTAGATAGTTTGTCTCTTGGTGTGATGCTCTACGACCACTCTGATAATTTAGTTTACGCTAATACTTTCGCTAATGAACATCACTTGAGCCAGCAACCACTTAAACGATTACGAGAGAAAACAAAGCATATTGAAACTTCAAAGCGTTCTACAAAAGATGTTGAAGTTGCTGATACAGGGCTCTTATCGTTAGTCGTTAACGACGATGTCTCTAAAAGTGGCATGGCTATTATTCCAGCGAAGCAGATTAAGCATATGAAGTTGCCAAAGAACATTGGCACTTTGGTGCTCTATTCTCCGAGTAAGTCAGATGATGTTATCAGCTATGTGAAACGACAGTATTATTTGACTCAATCCGAAAGTCACCTTTTGAAAGCGCTTTACCAGCTTAGGACGCTTAAATTAGCCGCCAGTGAGAGAGGACTGACTTATGAATCTGCTCGTACTTATTTAAAGCGCATTTTTCTCAAAACCAATACTAGCGATCAAGCTTCTTTGATCAGCTTGATTGACACCAACCCATTGTCTTTGATTGAGATGAAACAAGGTGTCGATAATTTTCAGGACAAAGTTAGGCGCACACTGGCACTAGAAGATGGCCGGCAGTTGGAGTACTTTTCCCTGGGGCCTGAAAATGGGAGAGTTATCTTTCATTTTGATGCTTTAACAGGTGTTGCAATTGACTTACTGGGAAATCCTTCGGTTTATGCTCATTTTTTAGAAGAGCTAAACTTACGCATAATTACTCCTTGTAGGCCAGGTACTTTCCTCAGTAGTTTTAAATCACTCAAAACACTGAGTGATTGGAATGAGGATCTTGTTGCTTTATGTAAACATTTGAGCGTTGAGCAAGTAACTCTTTTATCTCAAGCTTTTGGCTCATGTTCGGCACTCGCTTTTGCTGCAGGAAAACCGGAATATGTTAATCAAGTCATACTTTGCGCGCCTTATTATCCCAATTTTGAGCCTGGAAATTGGCGTGTAATGGATTTGTTCTACATTATCGCGAATGTTATTGGTAAAAGAGCGCCTAAATTATTGGAAGTTGTCATTCCTTTTTTAATGCGTAGTGTAATGCAGAACCCCAAGAAATACCTAGATAGGCATATCGCTAAGTCATACTGCCAAGCAGATATTGATGTCTTAAGCAGTCCACTGTTACAAAATCGAATCCCTGTTATGCTAGGCGAGCGATCTGCATTAGGTACTCAAGGCTTGGTGCAAGAGAATTATCTGAATACTCACGGTTGGGATTTTGAACTCTCATCTATTCAATGTCCGGTTAGTATTCTGCAAGGCGCTAAGGATAATTTAAGCTTACCTGATGCTACAGCAAAACTGGCAACGCTAATTCCGGATGCTCAACTCACAATGTTTGATGAATTAGGCCAATACTTGTTGTTTAGCGAATGGCCATGGATTTTAGAATTGTGCGCAGGAAAAGTACCAGACGAAATCTCACAGGAAAGTATCGTCGGTCGTGCCATAGAGCATTAATTACCTTTTATTGGTATGGCATTTTTGTCATTACCTTAATACTTAATACATCACTTTTTTATCACGGTGTTCCCAATTGGGGACTGTTCTCTTTAGCTTGGTTTTCGTACGCTAGGGGCTGTATTAGTCATTAATGATATTGCTAGATATAAAATAAACCTTGATGTTTTTTAGGATAAAGGGAACTAGGTATGAAGAAGTTTAAGTCTACTGTTTTGTCAATATTGATTGTTGTTTCTGCGGCTGTTTTATCATTATCACAAGCTCAAGCAACACCAATACTTATTACTGACAACAATCAGCTTTTGGGTGCTAATGGTATAGAGATCAATGGGAGCTTTTTTGATGTTCGTTTTGTTGATGGTACATGTGCTGATCTTTTTGGTGTTTGTAGTCGTGGCAATTTTCAGTTTCAAACACAAGCTGACGGTTTTGCAGCTGCAGCAGCACTCTTAAATCAAGTATTTGGCAGTACAGCAGGCAGCCTATTTGATATAAACCCAACACTAACTTTCGGTTGTACCAATACGATAGTATGTCAAATACTGATTCCTACAACGATCTTTCCAGGAAGCCTGTTATCTAATGCGATAGCGCAAAATAACAATGGGATTGGGACCAGCTCGGGCTTTACCGTTAATATTAGAACGACTGACAATCTAGCATCGCAAGCAAGTAGGGTATTTGCTTCTTTCACTCCGTCCACAAGTGCGTCTGTACCAGAACCTTCGACTCAAGTATTGTTGCTAACTGGCTTATTGGGTTTACTGATAGCGCGCAAACAAGGATACAAATTAATCTAAAGAAGTAGTTGTTAATCATTAGATGCTTGAATTAATTGATTTTGAATGACGTTTAGCCAATATGAGAAGTGTGCCAAAACCCAATGAAGTTGAACTAGTTGATGGCGATCGCTTGGGTTTTGTTACATTGCCTACTTTGGGGTTACTCATACTCTCCTGGACAATGTTTGCCATATCGACCTTTCTTGGCGTTCAGGAAGTTCTATCTTTATGGGTGAGTGTTTTAATCAATAGTCTAGCAGCGTACCTGGCTTATTCTGCGGTGCATGAAGCCTCTCATTATTTATTGAGTAACAAGAAGTGGTTGAATGATTTCTTTGGACATGTAGCGATGCTTTTGCTGACGCCAACACTAGGGTTTTTGTTATACAGAGCTGTGCATTTCTGCCATCACCAACATACCAATCAATCACAAAAAACAGATCCTGATCTCTGGCTAAGCCAGGGAATAATGTTAGTTAAATTGGCGAAGTGGTCAATCATGGATTTGTATTATTTTCATTTCTACTTGAGTAATTTGGGTTTCAGAACTGCTAAGACAATATTTTTGCCTCTATTGGCAATATTGAGTACTGCAGGATTCTTAAGCTTGGTTCATGTTTATCAGCTATGGAGTGTTTTTATTCTCTATATAGTATTACCAACCAGGTTGACCAATATATTTTTATCCTGGACTTTCGCTTACCTTCCTCACGCCCCGCATCACACAAGTGATGAAAATGATCCTTTTGTGACTACGAATACAAATCTGATCGATAAACCTTGGTTAAATTTGATCCTCTTGGGACATAACCATCATTTAGTGCACCACCTAAATCCTACCATTCCGTTCTTTCGTTATGCTAAGTCATGGCAGTTGATGAGAGCAATAAAACATCCAAAGTAAGGATTGAATCAATAGACGATTCAATCCTATTATCGCCTTTTACTGCTTTTCATCTACTGTTACTACCTCAGGCCAAATACCTTCCTCTGTATCGCCTTGGATCTTGATTGAACCTCGTTTGTATTCCGGTTTTTTACCTTCTTTATGTTGCTGAAAGTAATCTTTGGCTATAGCCGTTATAGTTGCTGTCATCAACAATATACCGAAGACATTAATAACTGTCATGGTGCCTAATGCCATATCCGCAAGCGCTAGAACTTCAGTGAGCTCAGCTGTTGACCCCCAGACAATCATTAACAAATAAGCGGCTGTAAAGAATATCCTACCTAGCTTATTATCCAGCTTAAACATATGTAGGTTACTCTCACCGTACGCATAGTTCGCAACAACAGATGTAAACGCAAATAAAGTAATGACAGCTGCGACAAAGTCACTGCCACCCGCGCCAATATGATGTTCCATGGCCATTTGTGTCATGCGTATACCTTCCAGCTCACCTGCGGAACCACCTGCAAGGAGGATTATAAAGGCCGTACAAGTACATAAGATCATCGTATCGAAGAATACCCCTAACATCTGAATAAAGCCCTGTGATGCAGGATGGGGAGGGTGGGGGACCGCTGCTGCAGCGGCTTGAGGAACACTTCCTGAACCAGCTTCATTAGAAAACAGGCCGCGTTGCATACCAATTTTTATTGCTGTTCCCATGACGCCACCGGCAGCTTCGTTAAGACCAAATGCAGACGATACAATGTCCATCAACATAGCTGGCACCATATCGATATTAATGACAGTAATGATCAGCGTAACAATGACATAACCCATGCCCATAAACGGGATGACAATACCTGAAAATTTAGCAATGCTCTTCATGCCGCCGACAACAATAACACCGGCAAGTACCATAATGACTAGACCGGTATAAAACCTGTCAAAATTATAGGCATGTTCAAGTGCATCAGTAATTGAATTTGTCTGAGCGGCACTGAAAATAAAGCCATAACCGATAAAAATACTGACGGAGAAAATAACCGCTAGCCAGCGTTTCTTTAAACCTTGTTGTATATAGTACGCCGGGCCACCTCGGTACTCGCCATTTATGTCTTTGACTTTATAAAGCTGACCAAGAGCGCTTTCTGCAAAACCTGTTGCCATGCCTAAAAGTGCAATCATCCACATCCAAAAGATTGCGCCGGAGCCACCTAATGATATCGCAACAGCAACCCCGGTCAGGTTACCAATACCCACGCGAGCTGAAAGGCTGGTGCAAAGCGCTTGAAATGAGCTTATACCAGACTTATTACTCGCAGTACTCCCTCCGAGTAAACTGAACATGTGTTTGAAGTAACGAAATTGAATAAAATCCAATTTCCAGCTGAACCATATACCAGCGCCAGTCAGCATAAAGATCAGCAGCTGACCTCTGCCCCATAAAATATCATTAACGGTTTGAACGAATTCTTGTATCAAGATAACTACTCGGATGTGGTTATTATTTTTGTGGGGAACCATTAAAGCGTGCGTAGCCACCCTATGCAAGGTAAACATAAAGATGCTGTATTTAAAACGTAAATAGCTCTATAGGCTGGCTATAAATCAGTTATTTTGATTTATTCCGTATTAAATTCTAATGATTGGCTGGGGGAGGTTATAATTTGTTCAATGCCGCCATGACATCATGAATAAGATCATCCGCTCGCTCACAACCAGCGCTAAATCTGACAACACCTTCAGGGATATCATCTGTTCCCCACCTTGCGCGTCGCTCAGCCATGCTGTGGACACCACCAAAGCTGGTTGAAACATAAACGAGTTGGCATAGTTCAAGGAATTTATCGGCTGTTGCTTTATTCTCAAGCTCGAAGCTGATTACAAAACCAAAATAGTGTTGTTGTTGCTTTGCTATTTGATGTGACGGATCAGTTTCTAAACCAGGGTAGCGTAGAGATTTAACTTTGGAGTTTACTTGTAGTTCTTTAGCAAGTAATCCCGCATTGTTACACATGCGCTCAAGGCGCACATCAAGGGTAGATAAGCTTCTGTGTACCAACCATGTTTCCATCGGCCCAGGTATATTGCCGGAAAACTTACGCCAGTCTCTTATTTTATTGATAACGACTTCGTTCGTACTGGAGACATGACCAAAAATAACGTCACTATGCCCGTTTACGGCTTTTGTGTCAGCGCTCATCGAAATATCTGCACCGAGTGCTAATGGTTGTTGGCCTAATAGTGTTAACGTAGTGTTGTCAATCGCAAGCAACCCACCTTGGCTGTGAATTTTCTTAGCAGCATTTTGAATATCGAAAGTGTCCAACATAGGATTACTTGGTGTTTCCAATAACGCCAACTTAACCCCTTTGAAGTCGAAGTTTTCAATATCTCTCGTTGCAATGGTTTGCAGGTTTACGCCAAATTTAACCAAATACTGCTCTGTGTAATAGCGAACAGGTGCATACCCATCGCTCGGCAACAATACAGTGTCTCCAGGTTCCAGCAAGCTTGTTAGAATTGCTGCAGCAGCAGACATGCCTGAGGGAAATATAACAGTTTCTCCACCTTCCAATTGCGTAATGCCTGTTTCTAGGGCTGTCCAAGTTGGCTGCCCAAAACGGCCATACTGATAAGCATCTGTGTCAACATCGCCTGATAAATGAAAGGTACTGGCAAACTCTGGTCCATGCCTAAAGGCACCACCATTTTTAGGGGAGGGGGCACCCGCATTAATACTCAAAGAAGCTAATGATGGATTTTTAGACATAACGCTTGTGTGCTCTTCATTCTTGGTATTTTCATTAACCACGATACTAAAAGATACATAATAGAGGCAAGAAACTGATTTTAAATAATACGGAGAAGTGTAAATATGGCTGGGGTAGCTGGACTCGAACCAACGAATGGCGGGATCAAAACCCGCTGCCTTACCACTTGGCTATACCCCAATATTTGGATATTACTGATAAAGAGAAATGGCTGGGGTAGCTGGACTCGAACCAACGAATGGCGGGATCAAAACCCGCT
>CAZVDU010000002.1:0-2614 GCA_964625615.1 uncultured Pseudoalteromonadaceae bacterium
CATTTGCTTCATCTTCGGTGAGCCCAGCGTTGGCCAGATAACGTCCGAATTGGTAACGCAATGTATGCTGATACCCCAAAACAGGCGCAACACGAGCGAAAGCGAATTTAATGTCGCTACGTTCTGAGAGTACTTGCGGCATCAATGCGCCACCTTCAGAATGCCCAAGGTAGCCTAATTTACTGGCATTTATCTCTGCGTGGGCCTTCAAAAATTCATAACCAGCGTGTATGTCTTCAACAGTACGACGAAAATCAGCGTTGTAAAATATTCCACCTGACTCGCCAACACCTCTTTTATCATAAATCAACGTGGCAATACCCTTCCATGCCAAGCGCGTGGCGTGTGCGCGTGCCGAAGGGTTATTAGTACCTTCGCGTCCGGAACCTCCCACTTGTAACACCGCAGGAAAAGGGCCTTCTCCTGACGGCATGACCAATCGCCCGACTAATTTCGTCCCATCTCGACTGATGTAAGAAACTGTCTCGACTCTCGCACCCAAATGTGTGTAATAGGTTGCTGTACATGAGAATAATACAAAGCCTGTTAACAACAGTAAGATCAGGGCTTTAAAACATAGTTTAGCGTACTTCATACCAATGCTCGCAATGTGTATTTCACGGCCAATTTAAAAAGTAAACAGAGGTAAAACACTATAGCTATCATCTGAATTTGATATGAATAGTGTCTGATTTTATATCAACACCACAATCGTTGATGACTTAACAAGGTTGTCCCACATTATTTATCCAGTCTTTTAATCCAACTCACGACAGTATCGATTGTTTCAGGAATATTGTTATGACCTGATGAAGAGAACAATACATATTCATAGGGCTTTCCTGCTTCAATTTGCTGACCCAGCCTGTGTATCGACAAATCTGCGGGCACACTGCCGTCATTCTTACCAAAAACCCAAAGGCCTGGAATATCAAGCTTCTTTAGGCTAGTCATTGGATCAGTATCAACACCCAGAAAATCTGGCCAGATGTAGGGAGTTTTCCTAGAGGCGAGTGCTTCAGCATAACTAGGAATATTCTTCGCGTCTGCATTGGCTGTATATTTGCTGAAAATATCTTCTTCACTCACCTTGCAAACAGGGCCGCTCCACAGCACCATATAATCGACCAACTCACTTCTTTCAGCAGCAACGGGAACAATCCATCCAGCTTGGCTAATACCGGTTAACCCAAGTTGCAAACCTTTAACTTTGTTGTGTTGGCTCAACTTACGTAATGCTGCGTTAGCATCATCCGCAAGCAGAGCGATGTTATCACCGCTTACGCCTTGCTCATTTTCGTATTTCCCCCCCGAAAGACCAACCCCTCGTTTATCATAAACTAAAGTGACAATGCCCCTTTTGGCTAAATACTTCGCTAAATTAAGACTCCTTTTTTGTCTCCCTGAACCATGGACAAAGACATTCGCCGAGTGCAATTCACCATCAGCTGGAAAAACTATCGATCCCGATAGTTCAACACTATGACTCGTAAAAGTTACCTCTTCGATAACGTAGTCTTCTGCATTTACAGAGATGCAGAAGAACAAAAAGATGATAGAAAGTCGTGTTATTTTCATTGTTTGATGCTGGCCTTGTTAACATTAGAAACAAGCGCGCTCTGGTTATATATGTCACGCTCACTTTTTAGGGTGGAATCAGAAATAAGGTTCTAGAGTGTGGGTTTGCCGTAACAAGTCATCGTCAAGTATGTCACGTAATATAGCAGTATGGCCTTGCCCGGCGATAACTAACACACGTTCGCCTGCTGACGCCGCCTTTTGAATATTGGCATACATGCGGAAGTTTCGATGCCACCAACTTGCTGTTGCATCAGCACCATAGAAGTTAGTCTCAGCACCAACATCATTAGTCGCAATATATGACCATTTATTGGCTCTATCTAAATTTTTCGAGTTTAACTTTTTAAGTATATCTTTGAGGGAAAGTTCGGCATGCATGTGGTTACTGACGTTCGTCATATCTTTAATTAAGCTGTCAAACCTAGCTTGCGCTTTAGCGTCATGTTCTTTCATGTAAGAGAATAAGTCGCCTGCCTGCCAATGCACTTCACGTTCATCAAAACAAATGACTTCAGCACTTGATGCTTTTGCAACCCTAAAACCGAGTTGTTCGACTTCATTCACGTTTAATTGATAGGTACCTCTGAGGTAACGCGAAAACTTATCATCTATTGATGCTTGATTTTTTCTGTTGCATTCAACAAGTACTTTTGTTGGCTTCAATCCCAATGCAATTCTCTCAGAGAATGACGCTAGGTATGCTTGATTGTCAGGTTCAAGTACGTTTGCTTTCTTCGTTTTAACAACATCTAACCCAGGATTAGAAAAGTGGAATACCCCCAAAATCGACACCTGAGCTTTCGCTTCTCCTGCTTCCGGAGCTGCATTTGCATATGAACTTCTCAACAAGCTTACATAAATAAGTACAAAGACAATGCTAACAGTCGCTTTAAGGTTCTTAACGTTTAGAGAATCTCGCATATCTATTCCTGATTAGGTGTTTTGATATGAGTCGCAAACAGATCGTCTTTGGTTGGATTCATTTTTAAAATTGTTGCTAGCTTTCGTTTATAAAACGTCATAACACGACAAG
>CAZVDU010000002.1:2714-10910 GCA_964625615.1 uncultured Pseudoalteromonadaceae bacterium
CTCAGTAATAACAGAACAACCAAATTTGCGGACTGGGTTGCCTACCGCGTGACACCCAGTACGATTGACGGACCAAGTCGTTCAAGAAACTTCCGTTCAGATCCAGCAATTTCGTCGAGATATACGCTTGAAACAAGTGATTATCGAGACGCGCATGCGATCCTTGCCACTGATAGAGGACATCAAGTACCACTTGCTGCCTTTAGTAATACCGCATACTGGAGCGATACCAACTATTTGTCGAACATCACACCACAAAGCTCAAACCTGAACCAAGGCCCTTGGGTAAGATTAGAAACAGCCGTAAGAAACCATGCGCGAGCAGGGAATGACGTTTTTGTTATTACAGGCCCTATCTACGAGAGCTTCTTTGGTGAACTGCCCCGCGCGGACGAAAATCACCGAATCCCATCAGCTTACTTCAAAGTTGTTGCTACCATCAGTAACTCAGGTTTTGTAAGAGCAGCGGGCTTTATTATGGAACAAGATAGTCAACGTAGAGACAATTTCTGCAACAAGGAAACAACCATCAACGAAATCGAGCAACGCACCGGTTTGAACATCTTCCCTGGATTTTCATTCAGTAAAGAGCGTGCCGTCGAATCAAACTTAGGGGGCATAGGGTCTGGCTTAGGCTGCTAATCCATAGCATCAAAGGCCATGCCTATTTTGTCAACTTGGCATGGCCTTCAATTAAGCTAACCTTTATCATCAGGCTTACCGGATAAAACTAGCTCAGGATTATCTGGCGAGTACAAATCTCCCTCCTCAGCTTGCTCGATAGTCTCCTTTTGTTTCGCTTCCACAACATGCTTGCTCCCTGGATTAAAAACCGAATCCAACCCTAAAAAAACGCTTCCAACTGAGCTTTGCCCAGAGGAAGACTTACCTCGCTTCTTACCTAACCAATCGAGATCAAGAACATGATAAACAACGATCACCCCAATTACAGGCGCACACCAAACGCAGATGAAAAGAGCTATACGCTTGCCAAATGTCGGCACCCAATCATATATTTCTTTTGACAAACTGATGCTTATCAAAATATGCACTAGCGTTAACATAGTCAGTACAGGTAGCATCATGCCATTGGTCATAGGTTACTCCCTCGACGTCACGAATAACGTGTTTATGAGTCATTTCAATACAACAGTGCTATGGGCTTTTGTGGTTAATTCAACTGTAGAGAAAACAAATCAAAGCACTAATATCTGTCAGGGTTTTTTACACCCCTCAAGCAAAGTAAAAATAAACCATTACTTTTCAATAATTTAATTAATGGCTTCAAACTTGCTTAATATATAATTAAAAGACATATGCCCCAAAATATTGCCATGACTTTCTCAGCCGTTCAGCAATATTGGTCACAACATGGATTGGGGATTCAGGAAGATAGCTTTTTACTGGTACAGGCATAATAAGTTGTAAGCCAGCAGTTGTTACCTTTTATATTCTAACAATGGATGATTAATTATCTTTTAACGAGCAATCGCAAATAAGACACGATAATGTCTCTTTTG
Organism: uncultured Pseudoalteromonadaceae bacterium; assembly: GCA_964625615.1. Lineage (GTDB taxonomy): Bacteria > Pseudomonadota > Gammaproteobacteria > Enterobacterales > Alteromonadaceae > M269. The sequence goes on from CAZVDU010000002.1 coordinate 4,235, forward strand.
TATCTTCGTTGTTGCGTTTTTTGTTGAGTTTTCGTAAGCAAAAAACGAGTAATCAGAATATAACAGGGGTAATTACGTGGACGTAGCTCAGCCTACATTGTTTCTCGCAGATTTTCTCCCTCAAGCTGAAAGCTTGCGTGAACGAGCACGCCTGAATCCTCCCACGACTATAGATCAAGATGAAGACACACCTATTGTTGTTCCTATTGAGCAACAAAGTAGTGATTTTTTTGTATTTATTTCTCCCGAAGCACAGCTATTACAACAAGCCGCAGACTTTCAGGATGAACAGCAAAACGCCTTTGGGCAACCCCTTAACATTGAATCACCAGCCGCTAACGAATTTGTTAGTATAAACACAAGTATCGGACGTTCCCGCCGCTTAGGGGGACTAACATCCAGCGAAGCCATTGCTATTTATCGCTTGATCGACACCTTCCGATAGCTACGGCTTAGCCATTAATCAAATTAGTCCGATAAGCCTAACGCTTTCTTTTTTGTTCAGTTACTCATTTTTTATAAGTAGTGTTCCTAGTATGCAAAAAGGAGGGTAATAGATTAGCTGAACAACTTGTTGGTCACGTCAGCACCTAGAGGTATAGATGCTGACCCGTTTTTAAAGAGCTAAAAGCTTCACCAAGGCTGAAAGGTTAAGGCGTATATTCCATAGGGTCACCAGTAACGGGATCTATTCGATCTAAGGATTTACCGCTGTATGTGCCATTAAGTAGTTCAACAACATCTGCACCATATTGGTCGAACCAAAAGTCACCCATTGCTTTCAAACGGTTAATATTTGCTTTGCTAATATCGTCCATGGCGTCATCAGGTGGTTTCGGAAGGCCGGGTTGCTTCACCATTTCTGAATTCACTCTAATGTAGTTGCCCGGCTTTGTGATGGTTATCGCTTGATAGGCAACGACTTTCTCATCAGACAATAGCTCAATGATTTTGCCTTTTATCATCCACTGCACGGCGCCCCAATGTTGTGATGCAGGGCCGTTTATTTTTCTGGAATGACTACCGGTACCGATAGACAGCACACGCTTGTCGTCGTTTGGCCACTGTCGGCAGGACTCAGAAAACGCGCACATCGCAGGATTATTTGCGACAACACCGCCATCCACTAACCAATGATCTTCTTTGTCGGGTGGCAGCGCTAACTCTTTGGTCGGAAAATACGTTGGTGCAGCACTAGATGCATCGGCGACTTGATACGAAAGGATGTCTCTCATCGCGTTTTTAGTGGATTTGATGATGTAAGGTCGACGCTTTTCGATACCATAGGTAACCGCTAATACGTGTTTACCTTGAGGAACATCTTTAAGTTTCGCAGCGCCTAATTTTGTCTTTAACGTTGATGTTTTGCCAGATGCTTCGTACTTAGGGGCATTGATACCATCTATTTCGAACAGCCCTCTGTTAGGCTTAAATATTTTCTTCGCGTTGGCGACGTTATACAGCTCGTTAATTTCTTGCATGGTCATATTAGTTGTCGCTAACGCCAATGCAATGATACTTCCCGTACTTGTGCCGGCGTAAAAATCAACGCAGTCCCTTACACTTTTTTGATATTTTTGTGTAAGTGCCTTATCAATACGCGCTAAGAATTGGGTAGTGGCAGCACCCCTTATGCCGCCACCATCCAGTGATAGTATGAGTTTAGACATAGTATTTATCCTTCTTAATAGTAAGCTTTTTACAAATCGAACTACTTGTATTTGTATAAATAAAGACTAGTCCAAGAATTGAAGTGAAGGCTGTTTAATTAACCTTATTCGAGCTGCCTTTGATGTTACTCTTAGGTCCATTATGTTCACTTCTTAAGCAGTCAATTTAAATAATGAGCACAAGCTCAAAACTCTCTCAGCAGTCGCCAGTTCTTTTGTATAATTTAAAAATTTTGAAAAGGTCTTTGTAGTTTTCAGATGAGTTAAGTGAGTTGAATCTTAAATATTTTGTTTTCGTCCATCAGGCCTGATTTCCCCCAAACTCTAGATTTAGAGATCGAACCTAGCTCTCAGGCACAATTTTCCTGTCGATTTGCTAGCTGTTTACTGAGAGCGGAGTTATCAAAGTTGTACCCGAGCATTTGTATATCTCTCGAATAAACACTCTTAACAATCTCTTTTGATTCCTCGCTATAATAATCCTGATAATTATTGTGTTCGCTCTTATTGGATTTTGGTAATGCTACTGTGAGCCCCATTCTCTGTGAGATAAAAGCAAAATCTTCATCTAGGTTCTCAAGAAAACCAATAAAATCCAGAGGCACCTTTTCTCTTTTATCCAGCATGTAGTGATATTGAGGTCTAAAATGATGCCACTTCCAGATATTCTCTTCGTTTACCCACCTTTTAACAAAATCGTCGAAGCTGGCAAACGAGCTTAGTTCTTCATTAAACCAGTCACGATCTCTGTCACCAAAGCCACCTTTCTTCAAGAAGAAATAAGCCGACACTAATCTATCCCAAGGATTTCTAACAATGGTGAACTTGAAATAGGCATCGATGTGTTCTGGTTCAAAGACATTGAGGTATTCTTCTAAAGTCATATGGCCACCCGCTAAGTTGCCAAAAAGCGTTCGATTAACAGAAACGCCCGCACACTTTGGAATATGGATAAAGATGGCTTTATTGTCATCAAATGGCTTGTATGAATAGCCATCTTCGGTTTCAACACTCCTCATCATTTGCGACTTTTCAAAAGCTTTAGGGCACGAACGCTTATAATCCCATCGCTTGATAGTCATATAAGCTTTTTTAGGGAGCAAATTTAGAATAGCTTGTTTCATATTATGTTCGTTCCACGCCTATCCTATTAATACCATGTATCTTGAGGTTGTAAAACAAAGATACAGACTTTGATTGTGAGTGGGGTGCATCAGGGGATACGGAAGATGATGTTATGGCGCACGCAGTCAACGAACACTACCTAAGTGCCACACCTGAACTTGCTGCAAAAATAAAAGGTTTAATTCAGGACGGTTAACCTTTTCTATAATAAGAAATTAATAGCTCTCAATCCCTACAGAAATCGATATTTATTCTTAACCAGCACCCCGATTAAGTAAGCAAAACATCTAAGTACAGCCGCCGACGAGTGAAAATATTACATTTGACCAATCCCTCTTTAACGAAGAGTTCTGCACGGGTTATTGATTGTTTGCAGGCATACCAGAGGGTAACTAGTAGCGGTTTGAGAATCTCCTTTGCCTTTACGTCTGATGCAAACTTTACTCTGAACTTTACATAGCGATCCTTTATTCAACGCTTAAATTGTGACACTTTTATTTACTCTCAATAAAAAACGCATAAACTGTAAAAAGTATATCTGCCATCATGTTGTACCTATTCTCATAGGTTACAGAGTGAGCTTAATTTGAGACTTCCGGAAACTATTAGAGTGCATTTATAACGCTATGCTGTCATTTATTGACTTATCTCGATTGGATCATGACAAAAATTAAGCTTGATTTGTCTCAAGAAGAAATCAGAGACGGGCTAACCAACATTGTTATCTTAACGGCTGCGCTGTTCGTTACAGCGGCGTTATTGGGTTCATTGCTACGTGTAAAGCAAATTGGCTTACAACCCATCATGTTCCTCCACATGATGATTACCGTGATTATTACCTCTCTCTATTTATTTCGGCATCGATTACCTTTAATGCTGCGTGCGCATGTTATTAGTGGATGCTTTTTCATCGCCGGTGTTGCAGGGATTTTATCTTTTGGATTAGCCAGTGCTGGCACACTATTGCTATTTGGGAGCTGCGTCTTATCTAGCTTCCTTGTTAACAGGCGTACAGCTGTTGTTTATGGTGTAAGTGGTGGTCTGTTACTTATTAGCCAGATGGTATTAGCGTTAACAGGTCAGCTGAGGTACAGCATTCCACTAGGTGACTATTTAACAAGCACCTCAGCTTGGATAAATAACTTAATAGCTTACACCTATTTAACCACCATTTATTTGTTGCTCATCCAGCGCTTCATCGGTTATTTAAATAAGCTCGTTGAGACACAAGACCAGCATATACAATCACAGTCTGAGCATATTAGCCAAACAGAGATTTTTCTTGATGTGGTGATTAACTCATTGCCTTACGGCATTCTCTGGAAAGACAGTGAGCTTAGATATTTAGGTGCTAACCAGCGCTACCTTGATGATATTAAGGTCAATTCATTGTCTGATATCTTAGGTAAGACAGATTTCGAAATCATGCCATCCAGTATTGCTGAGCAATTTCAACAGATTGATAGGCAAGTATTAGCAGATGACTGCACTGTTAATTACGAAGATAAAAGGCCAGACGAAAATGGAAGAATGAGGTATGGATCTGTCAGCAGGATCCAGCTAAAAGCAAAAGACGGCAAGTTAATGGGCATATTAAGCGCATACAGCGACATTACGGAAAGAATCGAGATGGAAATGGACATGCGTGATGCCAAATCTTCTGCAGAACTGGCGAGTAAGGCTAAGTCACAATTTTTGGCCAACATGTCCCACGAAATCCGAACGCCACTCAATGGTATTACTGGGTTAATAGAACTATGCCTTTCCACCGATTTGGATAAGGTACAATTTGAATATCTCAAAAAAGCCGACTTATCAGCCAAAACACTGTTAAATATTATCAACGATGTTTTGGATATTTCAAAAATAGAAGCAGGACAAGTACAGCTTGAGCAGAAGAATTTTACGCTAGACGAAATACTTGCGCACATCAATAGTCAATTCACTTTGCAAGCAAACGAAAAAAATATTGAGTTCGAGGTTCAATATCAAGGCACGAGTAACCTTTGGTTGCTCGGAGATCCGACACGCTTGTTACAGATATTAATGAACCTATGCTCTAACAGCGTAAAATTTACGGAAGAGGGTCACGTCACCTTGGTGTGTCATGCTGAACAAAAAACGAATGAAGTTGCTGTACATTTTGATATCCAAGATACTGGCATCGGTATTAAAGAAACCATCCTACCAGGCCTATTTGATAGCTTTACTCAGGCAGACAGTTCTATCAACCGCAAATTTGGCGGAACGGGACTAGGCTTAGCGATTGTAAAGGCATTGGTAGATATTATGGGAGGAAGCCTTCGTGCCGAAAGCGTACTTGGAAAGGGCAGTCAATTTACGGTCGACCTCACTCTGCCCTTGGGTAAAAAAGATCAAATGCTCACTACCAGAATTGCTGAGGATATTCAGTTAACGGGAAAACATATTTTATTGGTAGAAGACAATGAAATAAACCAAGTCATTGCAAACGAAATGCTCACTCAAGCCGGCGCAATCGTTGAATGTGCAGAAGATGGAAAGATTGGTTTAGAAAAGATAGAAGAACACACCTTTGACTTAGTATTAATGGATATTCAAATGCCGGTAATGGATGGTTGTACAGCCATAGTGCATATCCGCAAATCGCATAAATGGCAAAATTTGCCAGTTATCGCTCTCACCGCTAATGTCATGCTTCACGATATAGAGAAGTATAAGAACCTTGGCTTTACCGACCATATCGCAAAACCGTTCGAACGTGATCACTTGCTAAGTACTCTATCCCATCACTTAAAAGCACAACATTAAAACAACCTAAGAGTCATTTTATTGGTTAACCTGAACTCAGGTTAACCAATAAAGTTCAAGTCAGGAATCAACCATCTGTTCTAACTTAAGCACAGTATTTAGATTCCTTGCAGTTAACGTTAAGCCGATACACTTCTCTATATTAGCCGCCAGTTTTGATCGGCCAACCCCATCAGGTGCATGCAGATAAAAGACTTTGTCTTTAACGACATATTCTTCTGTTTCAGTTTTTAAAGCGTCCAGCTTTTCTGTGTCTACTGCCTTTATTTGGGTATCACAAAAGTAGAAATGACAAGCCTTTCCTTCAGAAGAAGTAAAAGGATTGTTTGCAATAGCTTTTCCCAAGTCTTCAAAAGTTAACAACAATACAGCAGGTTTAAAGCCGAAATGTTTATCAACCAGAGATGAAATATCGCCATCAATATCACCACGACTATTAAAGACAACATTCCCACTTTGTATATAAGTTTGGACATTTTCATAGCCATTATCTTGCATGAGCGACACGAGTTCCTTCATGACGACTTTATTCTTCCCGCCGACATTAATGCCTCTAAAAAGCGCTATTAAAGTATTCATAGTTCCTCTTGGAGTGAGCAATCGCTGTTATTCTTATAGATTGGGAGGTACACGATGGTGAGTGCCTTGTTCATAGGCATAGGACAACTTTATCAAAACAGGTTCACTGTACATTCTGCCAAGGAATTGCAAACCAGCAGGCAAGTTACCTGACACGAACCCCATAGGAACAGTAAATGCGGGCTGTCCGGTGTGAGGTGATATCACTTGGTTACTGTCACCTTTATAACCCGCTTCAAAATCATCAATCAACGCCGGTTTATGGTTCCAGGTTGGGTAAATGAGCGCATCTACATTAAGACGATCCATTTCATCTTCAATGGCTTGCCTGAATGCAATACGCTTAATATCTGTGTAAGCATCTGCGCAAGTTATTTCAGGGCTTCCTGTTCTTCCCTTATTACTCACAAAATAGTTGAGAGAGTCCTCTGCATACTTCGAGTGAGTGCCAGCACGAATAATATCTTCCAAGGTCGCCACTGAGCCATCTTTAACCGATTCAGCCAAATAAG
>CAZVDU010000002.1:11010-41449 GCA_964625615.1 uncultured Pseudoalteromonadaceae bacterium
TTTCCCTTTTGAATAAGCCGTCAACGGATCACTCGGGTCATAACCGGCGATAACATCAAGCACCTTAACAGCACCCTCTACCGTTCGCATCATCGGCCCAGCCGTATCATTTCGAAGATAGAGCGGCACAATACCACTGCGGCTAACCAGCCCTAACGTGGGCCGAAAGCCTACCAATGCGTTATGAGATGACGGCCCGCGAATAGAGTTGCCAGTATCGGTCCCAAGCCCAATAACCCCCATGTTGGCTGCAATAGCCGCCGCTGTGCCACCACTAGAACCAGCGGGAACATAGTCTAAATTGTAAGGGTTACGTGTTGTACCTGCGGTTGAACTTTCAGTATGCATAGGACTAAACGCCCATTCAGCCATGTTAGATTTGGCTAGCACAATACCACCAGCCTCAATCAACTTTTCCAATATGAAAGCATCACTGTCTGCAACAAAGTCTTTCAGCGCAAGCGCACCCGCTGTGGTGGGCAACCCTCGAGTATTGAAATTATCTTTAACAATAATAGGAATACCATGCAAAGGACGTAGTTTGCCGGTCGTCTTAAATTCTTCATCAAGTGCTCGAGCAATACTGACAGCATCAGGGTTTACTACAGTCAGCGCATTTGTCTTTGAATCGAGTTGCTGAATTCTAGCTATATATGCTTTTACTAGCGTTTCACTGTCGTACTCTTGATTCTTATAAGCTTGATGAATCTGATTAACGGTTAATTCTTCTAGTTTGACTGCTTTATCAAATATAGGCGTTCCGCTACAAGCCGTTAATACAAACAAAGCCAAAGCAATGACCATCGACCACTGACTACTCTTCTTCATTCGATGCCTCTTTGTGTTCCTGTTCTTATGGATTTACATGATAGAGATTTAACGCTTAAATGAAAGAGCACCTTTGAGATAGAGAGGTGTATTACCGCAGAAGTACTGAATGAAAGGGCTGCCCAAAGGACGACAAGACTTACAGATAACCTGCATTTTTGTATTGCAGATACCCAGCTTTTGTAAGCTCAGTCAATTCTTGATGCATTTCGTCATCAATTGTTTTGAAGTTATAACAAGATTTCCCCTGCATTCTCTTTTTAAGTACTGGCGATATATTATCGAGTAACTCAGGAAATACATATACTGGCATAAGGTGAAAGCTCACATAATTCTTGTTGATCTTCACAGAGCCAAAATACATTGGCTTTTTGTTTTTCATCGTAAAATGCGTATTGAGGTAGAAGTTATCTTCCTCATCGAGCACAACAATAAGCTCTTCACTATAACCCACGAGAACGTCCTTTAAACGCTCGAAAGTTTCTTTAAAACAAGTATTGTTAGTCATTCGATGTGTCCATGTTCATGCGTACAGAGTATTCAAAGAGCATAGTCTATTTGGCAAACACTTTCCCACCAATCATCTTAAAAGCAGGCGTCCCCCTTATCAGTGTTTCTCGTGCAAATTGATTATCACACCCAGGGCAGTAGCAAGGTTGAGCCGTGAAATCTTTCTCAATGCGCTCCTTAAAGCACTTCACTAAAGCACCCTTACCACCTTTACGATAACGAAATAGCCGGGCACGGCATTGTTGGCAGTATATGTCGACTGTCGTTGTCGGGCCTTTCTTATTGGGTTTTGCCATTTTTATACAATTGATGATGCCATATTAATTAAGCAAGTATAGTTATCGAACTAAAGCCAGATTATTTATTCGGCAATACTTCGTTGAACTTCCACTCCAAAAATCATCATTGTATGCGCTAAACCGAACCTGGCTATTAGCATGAAAAGCAGACAATAACATGGACACCATAGTGGGGTTATTTTCAGCATCATCACCACTTATCCAAAAACCACCCTCACATCCAGCCAAGGGCGTGTCCACCAGTATAACAACTTGGTTACGAAAGCTTAGGTTGTTATTTTCGTACGTCCCATACGTAAAAATCCGCTCAACATTTGCCACTGTTGCTACAGGGTCTGCCATTATACAAAAAGACGTAAAAGTAAGAAGCAATAGGTATTTTTTTAACATTGGATATGTCCTTATAAAGTAAGACGTTCAAACAACATGTCAGTATATTCGTACAACTGTCCGAGACATTAAACCGTCCTCTTCCACTTGTTTTGAGTAGTTACAACAACTTGTCAAATAGACTAACCAAGCTTGTTTACGTTCCAGATAAATTTGGTTCTATATTTAATTCCGGGTCGCCTGCATTACAGTTATAGGCTTGGTTTCAGGTATGCCACACCACCTTATAGGTTCTCTTACTCCAGCGTTAGTAAAACCAATGGGAGCTTGTGTTGCTAATAGTGATAATCCCATAGAGTAGATCCTATCAACTCCCTTTTCACCAACTTGAGTTTCCAGAGCAACTAACCAACCAAGGTTTTCAACTTCTATCCCTATGTCGTTTCCACAGGTATAAACCCTCATCACTCTATTTTCAGCTGCTAGAGCCTCAAAAGACGCTAACATCAAAAGAATGCTTAGTAGAACTTTATTCATTGATATATCCCTAAATATAACGACTCAACCAAATAATAGATACGCGACGGCTATACTGCATAATATGCCAGCCAACGGGGTTAGTATCTAATTGAGCTTTTGTTAGCAACCACATCATGCGGTGCTATTTGATTGATGAACTAATAAGCTGAAGATTCCTCTTAACATTCTGTTACTGCATATCCTTTGCCTTTTTGCCTATCAGTATATGCATTTCTATCATGCCAGAATTTTCTTATTAAGTTAACCGCTTTTGGGATCAGTATTCTGCAGGAAAGACCAAATCATCCAGATATCATAATCTTAAATCTGTCCAGAAAATAGGGCTGCACGCGCAGCCATACTAGAAAGCTAGGCGAATCGAGCGGCACTATGCTGGGTCGTAGTCAGGGTAAAAATTGAAGCAACAATCATACTCTGGTAATGTTCAGCAAAAAGGATTATGGAAATCAATATTATGCGATGGTTTGTTTTATTATCTCTACTAGTAGTTAGCTGTTTTAGCGTGTCGGCACAACAATGGACGCCATTCACACTTCATAACGGTCACGTTAAAATGCCTGTTAAAGTTGCCGATATTGAGACGTATGCATTACTCGATTCAGGTGCTCAGATAAATGCTATTAATAAAGCATTTGTTAGCAAGCACGATCTAAAGTTTGCACAAGGAGACCGAATCAATCTGCAAGGTGTTTTTGGTACTGAAACCGTTGCTCAACTCAACAATGTGCCTGTTGAATTATTTGGTACTGAGTTCGATCTTGATAACCTCGCACCTGTCTCCTTAGGTCACCACTCTACGGGTTTGATATTAGGAGCAGGGTTCTTTTCTAGCTTTGTCGTGCAGATAGATTATCCCAATAGCCGTATCCGCTTTATCCCCAGAAAAGCAGCTAATGTCAAAAAGTTTGAAAATATTAAAATGACAAGTCAAAAAGGCACAGGTGAGCCTTTGGTTAAGATTTCTATTAATAAAGAGAAGCCATTTTGGGTTTTGCTAGATACAGGAAACTCTGGGGGCCTTTTTATCGATCGTTTTTTTGCTGAATCTCTTGGCCTTACAGAGCAAGTTGTCGAAAGCTCTGTTACTGCTGGCGCTAATAGGCTCGGTGTAACAGAGTCTACTCGCGTGGAAGAGCTGCAGTTTGGCCCTTACACCTTAGAGAATGTGCTAGTGAGTATGCCTGCTTATGGTCAAGGCGCTAATGTGTCTGGTCGTCCAGATTTACCAACCGGATCGCGCATAAAAGCAAAGCGACAGCGTGGCATTCTCGGTTACGATGTCCTCCAACACTTCGTTCTTACTCTAGATTACAAAAGTGGACATGGGCATATAGGTTTGCCTGAAGAATAAAAACCAATTAACGGCTCAGTTTTGAAAGGTCTAGTTGATTCTGTGTCTGGTTTTTAAGGTCGCCCCGCATGACAACGGGGCTAGCATTCTTGCGTATTAATACCCACCGACAAAAAGATAACCACCCACCAACTCGATCGTCCAATAACACATCATGAGAACAACCTTACTGTTGGCGAAAAGTTGATTGTAAGTTCTGACTTTATGACGGTCGACAAAAGGCTGATTTTCATGATGACGTTTTAGAGCACTGAAAAATGAGTAGATGACAGCGATGCCAGCCGGAAATAAAAATAAACTGCTGAATGTCATGCCATAAGACACGATTGGAATGATTAACAAAATCAACCCTGTCAGGTTAATCATTGGAAATCTGGAACGTTTTATCATCATGGTTTCTATCAAAATGGCAAAAAGTTAAAGCCATACTCCAAGGTCGTTTGAGTGACATTCTGCTCACCAAAATTAATCAGTTTTATACGTGCAATCAGCTTATTTTCCAACGCAGGGTCCTCAAGCTCACTATCAATAATATTTGCTAAAGACACGCTGCCAGTAGACTCTATGACTAACCTCACATTAACCTTTCCTTCAAGGCTAGGATCTTTACGTAATGCCCTGCGATAGATAGCGTAGATGCCTCCTTTGTTCGCATCCAGTACTTTGCGTATAGACTCTATATCGCGGTCACCGACAACTGTTTCTTCGGCCTGAATTTGCTTTGCGGCAAGAGACGCAAAACCTTCATTAGGCGCGACGAACTCTGTTGTTTTTCGTCCGGCTAACGTGCCTCGACTGCCAATATCGCTAGAGAGGCGGCTAGTATCTAACCCGCCACTGGTTTTAGTCACTTTTTTCCCAACAAACTGTCGCTGAGTTTGGTCGCTTTGCCCTGTCCCTTTAATTTGCTGAGTCTGAGCGTTATTCGACAAACTTAGGTCATTTCTCATACTGGCTAGGTCATCCTGAAAAGCTAACAGGCCTGACTCTCTTGCTGTCTCTCGTGCTTTTTTCGTGAGTTCCTCTTGCGTAGGTTCAGCTTTAAGCTCAGGTTTGGGTTCAACCTTGACGACCTTTGGCTTTTCTACTGGTTTTGGCTTCTCAATGACTTCAGGTTCAGGAGCTGGTTTTTTCTCCGCTTTTGGTGGTTCTGTTTTTTCTGGCTGCTTAACCACCTCTGGCGGCTTTGGTTGAATAATAGGAGGGGGCGGAGGTATTTCTTTTCGTTTGATGATCTTGACCAATTGAGGCGGTAGCTTTTCTTTCTCAGCTCTCGCTTGTTCCGGGAGCTGCTGCCATTTCACGACTGCGCTAAACACAAGCGTTACAGCAAGTGCCGTATAAGTAATTTTGGTAAAACGTTGGTTTTCTTTGTCACTGGAAGACCAAGGCAATACAGAATTAAAAATCGGTTCAGCAATTGTACTCATACGTCAGTTGCTCCACTCGTATTCGCGGCAACCAATTGTTCAACCGCCAACGAGATATTGGTGTAACCAGACTCAGCACAGGTTTGCATGATCTTTTTAAGCAGCTTATAGGGAATATCCTTGTCACCCATGATAGTAATCGCCCTGGCAACATCTTGTGGCGACTCTTCGGGTATCGACTCTTTTAGCACGGCTTCGCGGTTTGCCTGATACATTAATTCACTAGACAATGGTTTGATAATGTCATTCGTTGATTGCATGACTTCAGCAACATTAGCCAGCTTTTTTCCTTGTAGCATTAGGTCTGATGAATTCACCATAATGACCAAAGTTTCATTGGCTGCATTTTCAACAGATGATGTGGGCAGTTTCACGCTTTTATGACTCTGCAATACTTGAACATCGGAGGCATTGAACATCAAAAAGAAAACTAAAATGGTGAAAATATCCATCAAAGACACAAGGCTAAGTTTCGACTCTTTTGCCATGCGTTTGTGGTGACGCTCCATACGTGCTGCTCTGACTGACTTTTTCATAGGTCGACCTTGTTAATTCGATGCCGTGAGAGAGGTACTGCCCTCAACCAAGGGTGCATCTGCAAGTGAGATGTCAGGGAATAACTCAGCATCGACAACTGATGCTGCGACAACATCCGGGTATGAGCGGGTGGCATCCATCAAGGCGACAATAACCTGGTACGGCACATTATCGGCTAGCAGTAAGGTCGCTTCTTTTTTGTCGATACCCTTATTGATTAACGTTTGCTTCACTTGCCTAAGTGTGTACTGCAAACTGTCATAGTCGTAGCTCTGTTCCAACATGGGTAATTCTTTAATCAAATAACCTTGAGGATAAAAAACCGAGACGCCTTCGGCATGCACTAAGACTTCAAGTTGTTGATTTTCAATGTCAGACGCACTAATGCCATCACTTAATTGGGGCAATTGTAGCTCGACCACAGTAATGCGTGAGAAGACCATCATCATCAGCAAAACAGGCACAAGTACTATCATCAAGTTCATAAATGACGTGATATCTAACTCGGCATTAGGACGTACTTTATTCTTTCTTCGACGCATCATAAGGTAACTCTCAACGACTTAAGCTAGGCTGTTTGTTCTTCGTCGGTTACCCGGCTTTTTGGCGAAATTTGATGCCTGGCTATCAGCAGGTTCAGGCATTTGACGCCAGCCATTTCCATGCTGTCGACAATTTCAGTTGTTTTAGTTTGAAGTACCGAATGAAAAGCCAGTAAAGGAATAGCTGCAATCAACCCGAAAGCCGTGGTATTCATGGCAACCGAGATACTTTGCGACAGTAAGCTGGCTTTTTCTGATGGATCAGCACTAGCAACAGCAGAGAAAGCTGCGATCAAGCCGATAATTGTGCCAAGCAAACCTAACAATGTTGAGATATTTGCTAATGTTGCCAGATACGCGGTGCGCTTCTCCAACCTAGGCATAGCCTCCATCAAACCTTCCTCCATGGCGTACTCAATGTCTTCACGCCTAAAACTATGGCTAAGCCGGGATACACCCGCACTAATTATGCGACTTACTGGTGCCTTACTACCCTTACCAAATTGAACGATGCCACTGTAATTACTTTTATGTAGCAACGGCTCTATTTCGCCAAAAGCTCTCTTATTAGTGTGCTTTGCGCCACTTAAGAAGATAAACCTTTCCAATGCTATCGCTAGCCCAATGGCTAGGACAATCGCAATAGGAAACATAAAGCTCCCACCTTCTTGAAAGAATCGCACAATCGTATTGTAGAATTCCATATTGTTACCTCATCATATACTTCATTTGACCTTATCACTTATTTATAAAGGGATAGGTATAGATGTAAGTGCTTACCTCATTGTTTAGATAACTTTTCAAATAAGCGCTGTTCTTGTAAAAAATCTCGTCTTTCCAATGGCTGCAATCGTTGCCTGACTTGTTGCCAAACTGGCGATGGCAAGGTGTTCCTTCGTTCAGGTGATTGCCAAGGCACTATGGTCAACACTTTAGGCTGTTGTTGATTTCCTCGAATAACGGCTTCAAGCTGAATCACACTTTCGTCAGCTTGCTTAGGTGCTTTCCTAGCAATGGTGATTGGTTCCTCTTGTTCTTTACTTTGTTGAGCGTGAACACTGGTCATACTCATGAACACCATCACCAAAACAAGCTTGCTCAAACAATTAAATGACTGAACATATTCACCACGCATTATTAGCAACCTCTGGTTGTTGTTCGGCTTGAGTTTCTTCTTGCTGGACTTGCCTTGCCAAGTCAGCAACCCACCCCTTGATCTTCCGCTGCTGCTTCACAAATGACGGACGTTTTGCCAAATCAGCATCTGCCAGTGATTTCGATTCATTCAGGGCTAGAAACACCTGATAATCACGCAGCGCTTTAGCTTTATCGCCTAGGTATAAATCATAAAGAATGCCTCGATTCTTATAAGCCAAAGCAAAAGCAGGCCAACTATCGATAGCGTTTTGGTAATGGGTCAACGCCATGGCGAATTGCCCCTGCTGGCGATACACCATAGCCAAACGATTATGCCCATGATAGTTGTGTGGATTAATTAAAAGAGCTTGGTGATATTGCGCTGCCGCTTTTTCTAACAACTGCTCCCGTTGTTTTATTGTTGTAGCATGTTGCGCACGTTCTTTGGCAATATCACCAAGCTGAACCCAGGGCCCAGATAGGCCAGGTTCTCTAACCGTTAACTCAATAAAAGCAGTCTCTGCTTTTTCAAGTTGTCCTAATTCTTTCTCTTTCAGTGCAAGCTCGAAGCTTTTTCTAGTCGCTGTTGAAACACTTTTTTTATAGTCAAGATAACGATTTGGCTTGAAGAATAAGTGTTCAACATTGACACCATAAGAAAGCTCCTTCATTGTTTTTTCGTGGGTATTGGTTTCGCGAATACTTGGTGTGTCCTTACCCACATTGGAACAGGCGACAAGCAACACCAAAGCCGGCAGTAAACGGCAATAACGATAGATATTAATAAATCTCATGGCTCACCTCATCGACCGTCTCATGCTTGTTGTACCTCCCAGGTACAAGTTGACTCAGTGATGCAAAACTATTCTTTACCCACAAGTCATAAGTGCCTAAGTGACTACGCTGTGCATTTTGTTGATGAATCTCGATCGCTTTTTCTTCAAACGGATAAGCTTGTTCTTCAAGTAAAATATCGTACTGCTCCTGCTCAAGAGCCGAGAGCTTAACTGGCCTATCTGACGCCATCAGATCGGCGGCCAATTGGCGGTACAACTCTCCAATCCCAAAATTGGCTGCGGTGGTAAATTCGCTGACTCGATATGTCATGGTTTTATCGTAAGCTTCCAAGGTTTTAGCTAAAGCCTTTCGCTTTTTACCGAGGCTCTTTTTCAACGGCAATCTAAGCTTGATCGTCGAAAAAATGTCATGCTCATCCTTAGCAAAAACCAAGGCCGACTTAGCTGCAAGGTAACGCGATCTATCCGTTCTTCTTGCACCAGCATTTTTGTCTTCTTCGATCAACTTTTTAAGCCAATATCGGCGCTTACCAACTTCACCACTGGCTAAATAAAACTCGCTCATTTTAAAGCGTGCTTCGGTCGCTTCATTAAACGGTTGTGGGTATTGGTGGGCATATTTACGATAACTTAAACGTGATTTTTCAGTCTCATTAGCTTTGTAAAAATAATCAGCAGCGACGTACAAAGCTTGCCGTCCTTCATCTGTTTGCGGACGTTCTTGCCATACTTTCTCAAGCTCATTAGCGGCCAACAACCATTGTTCACTGGCTTGATAGGCGAGTATAAGTTTATCCTCAAGCCCCTCAGATAATGCGTGTTCAGCGAATCGTTGACGGAAATCTTCAAGCAATTCTATCGCTTGTGGCCATTGTTCCAATTCAAGCAAGTAAGTCGCTGCGTCATATTGTGATGTCAGGCGTATTTCACTGCTGGGCGTTGCTGCTATCACTCGCAACAGTTCATTGATTGCGGTGCGTTTATCATTATTTGCCAAGGCGAGTTGTGCTTGTTGATAGATACTCGCCGCCAAACGATCTGTCATAGCCGCATAGCGACTGTCTTCTTGTGTGATCAAGCTACGTATCAAGCGATACTCATTCTCTGCATTCACAAACTGTTTAAGCTCGAAGGCACTATGAGCAATCACTAAATGACTCGATACCTGTATGTCTCTCTCAGGTGCAAAGGAGAGCAATTGTTTTGCTCTTAGCGTTGCGTCTTCATAGCGTTTGGTATCGAACAAAGCTTGCACTAACAGTTGTGAAACTGACAAGGTATGTTCGCTTTGTGGAAACTTATCAACAAAGCTCATCTGGCTTTGCAGTTGCTTTTCTTGCCAATACTGCTGGTCGACCTCCGCCGAGGAAGACCTTAGTAACTCTCGATAGGACAACAAGGCCGCATAACCCGCCTCGGCCGCTTTCTCTGGTTTAACAAAGTCATTATTAATTTCATAAGCATAGGCTTCATAAGCACCAACGGCATCTTGCATTTGCCCAGACTCGTATAAACTCTCTGCCAAGTTGAACGTCATCTCAGGCATGTTTGGAGACATAGGGAAGGTCTCTATATATTCTCGATACCAACGCGCAGCTTGCGCATAAGCTAGTCTTTGTTGTTCTCTATTTTGTTGAGCAGCTTTTAGCGTATCCGCATCATGGGTTTTGTCTGAATCAGCGATATCTTTTTCCATTGTTTTTGCAATCAATTGCGCTCGACTATGCTCATATTGGGCGAGTTCCTGTAAGTACTGATCGAGATAGGGTTTGATAGCACTGTGACGAGAATGGGTAAACTCAATCCACGAGTTGCTGGTAATGCCATAAGCTTCGATAAAGCCTTGTTTGGCTGGTAGCACTAAACTTGGAAAGTCACCTAAAATATAAGCATCAATATGGCGAACATAATATTCTGGTGCTTTGATATGTAATGGATGAGCTTGCGCGAAAGCTAGATAAACAGCGGCACTGTCGCGATAGCGATCATTATTAAGTTGCAGCTGCCCCAATTCTTGATAAATCAAGGATTCATAACCTCTAGGGCCAATTTCTTCAAAGTGACGTGCTATAGCTACGGGGCCATCTAGATAAGAAAACAACAATCCCATGATACGCACTGCATCTTGATTTAATCGCACTTCTCCATGACTCAGTTCAGCTAAACGCGCCTCAGCGTTGGCCGATTCAGACGTACTAAAATGAAGATCTAATAAACGGCTGAACGCCACCAAGGACGCAGGTAAGTCATCAAGCTTGAAGAGGGACCAACCTAACATATAGGCAGAAATAGGTGCATAAGCAGTATAGTCATTCGATTGCTTTTCATCGGATGTCGATGTTGCTTCCAGCGCCATCACCTGTGAGTAGGCCGATGCTGCTTGTGTATATTGTTTACGGCTGTAGTGATATTCACCTTGACGAAAATGTGCTTCGTTGAGCTTTTCATGATTCGGATATTGATCGATAAACCGCTGTAAAATGTCAAAGCTCTCTTGTGGTAGCCCTTGCAATTCATAAGCTTTTGCTAGTTGATAAAGCACATGCCCATTATCTGTGTGGTCTGGGTAATCGGCGAGTATCTGCTTATACGCGTTAATGGCATTGGTATAATAGCCTTGCCCAACAATAGACTCACCGGATTCCTGTTTGCGCTCGCCGAGCAAGACTTCAAGATCGGCTAAACGATAGCTCAGCGACTCTCTAGTTTGTGGATCACCAGCGGCATCTTGAAGCCTTGCATAGTCATTACGTAACGTTTCAAGTTCAGGCGCTACTAATTCACTTTTATCAGTGTTTACGGGTTCGAAGGTGATTTCACCTAATGTCTTTTTTTCTAGCCTTTTGGCCTGTTGTGGTTCAGTTTCACTATATAAGCTGCAGCCACCTAGACTCACTAATAACAAGCTGACAACTAAACTATTCAGTTTGTTTTTGGTATTTAGGCAGGCCGCTACACTAGTCATGGTGATCGCCCGTCCTTGCCATTAAATGACTCGCTTCATCTGTTACAGGTACAGGCTGAACAGAGGTATTGTCCAAGCGCGATTTGGTGTCATAAGCACTATCTTGTATACGTAGCTTTGACAATTGCACTTGATACAAGTATTGCTTTAGCTGAGACTTCTCATTAGTAAGAAATGTCGCATTCTTTTCGACAAGCTTGTCGAGCAGGGTTTGTTTGAGCAATTCGGTAGAGGCTACTTGCTGCGAGATACGATCACCTAGCTCATCAATGTTACGACGCTTAATGGCAAAGTCAGCTCGTCTGTCCATAGCAGTAAGTAGCCTTTGTTTGTTTTGTTCAGCGTCTGCCAGTAACTTACCCAATTCGGCTAATTGCTTTCTGCTTTGCCAAAGATTGTTGGGAAATGCTTCGCTTAGGCGCCAGTCAACAACACCTTGCAATCTCTTTAAACGGTCAGCATAAGCTGGCGCCAACTCCTTTAATCGAGTCAGTTGATTATAAGTCGCCACGGCTTTATTTAAGCGCTGTTGATGTGTCAGGTTTTGTTCATCTGCCAACAATGCTGGACTCTGTTGTTGCTCAGCAAGATTAATGCGTTGACTCAACTCTCTCACTTGATTGGCTAACACTTGTAATTGTTGCTCAAAGTCCTGTGTGACAACCCGCTCATTGCGCCTCAATGCTTCAGTTTCTCTCTCGTCAATCAATAAGTGGTAGTGAGAAATGTCTTCCCGCCACTGAGCAAGACGTTCTAGCTGGGTTTCAATATCAATAAGTTGTTGGATCAACTTGTTAGTATCGGGCTGTGACCAAAGTTGTATGGCCATTGCGTTGTCAATCCATGCGGGCAGAGCATCAACTGAATCTGATACTGAAAATCGTTTCCGGTCTTGCGTCTTGTAACGAGCGGCTAACCCCTGAATAAAGGGTTGAAAATAGTCTGCTTGCGACACTTCTTGCTGGATCGTGTTGATATCTGATAAACGGCGTTCGTATTCAACTTGTGCATTGTTCAAGGCATCCATTGCCTGGATGTTAGCGTCAACCTGCTCAAATGCGTAAGCACTCGCCAGCATTGCTTCGTATGCGTATAGACCGGCATCAGGTTGCTTGATGAGTTGGTGCCAAACCGACAACGCTTTCTCAAAATCTTTTTGTTGTGCGAGTGCCCAGCCATAACCGAGCATAGCTGCATGTGTATCAAGAGATTGTGCATGGACCTGAGTAAACGCAGCCACCGCTTGGACAGGTTGGTCGGCCTGCATAAAGCCGTACCCTAGGGCAAGTTGTATTCTGTCATTCAATGCTTGGTGTTCAGCCAACAGCTGTTCTTCACTGGGTGTAAACCAACGACTAAGCCAACTACGATTGATTGTATTTTCTGGTACTTGATAAGCTTGCTGTAGCCAGGCGAGGCCCTGTTCTCGTTGACCACCATCGAGCAAGTCAACGCCTCGATTAAAGTTGATATAAGCACGATAAATCGATTGTTTATCCAACTCAGTTATATGCTGTTCAATGTCGTCAACACCTAAGTTAAGCGCTATTTGAGCTTGCATATACTGCATTTCTTGTTGTTGCTCATTATCGAGCTTCTTACGTATTTTCTTATTTTTCAGCTGGCTAAATGCTGCCTCTGCTCTGCGGTAGTCGTTTTGCTGATAATGAATTTTCCCTAACCAAAACCACGCCATAGCCTGTGTACTTGTGCCACTTTGTTGATTCAGCAATGCTTCAAAAACCTGCTGTGCTTGCTGAGTTAAACCATAACTTAGACTCAATCCACCCTTAAGAAGTGCTAGTTGCTGCTGTTGTTCTTTACTCAGTTGATCATGCGGCTCTTTATCTAAGAGAGATTGCTGCACCAATGCGCCGTAATGATCGCCTTGATAAAAGGCAAATAAGACCTCCCCCATATGCTGTTGTGCGGCATTGCTGGCATTAGCATTCGCTGCATCAACACGGATCAAAAAAGCACTGAGAATAATGAAACTCAGCATCATCTGATAAAACAGGCTATTGGGCTTATGCCAAACAAACATGCGCTTAAAGCTCCGTAGCCTTGAATTCAGGTTGATGTTTTATCGTCGAATCAACCACATTTAACGCTAATGCTTTGGCTTCTGAGTCCTTTTCAAAAGTCATCGCAACAGCGCGCTTATATTCACGATTTTCTGGACCTATACCGGTAAAAAAAGCACTAATCTCATGTTCGCCACTGCCAACATTGCCCACATACAAACGCTGAACACCACCACGGTACAGGGCTTCAATTTGACGCTCTGTATAGAGGTAATGGGTCACTGTTTTGTCATCAATTTTGAGTTCGACAGAATCTAAGGTGAAGTAGTCACCGACATCCATCGATAAATAGACAGCTACTTGTGTGCTCGAAGGGAAAAGTAAGTCTTCTTCTAAGATGAATAAATCTCGATTCAGCGAAATAAGCTGCTTTTTCAGATCTTGTATTTGTTGGTCGATTGCTGCCTCTGAATCGCTATTCGTGCTTTGCGCTTCTTGTGCATATGAAAAACTACTTATCAACATCAAAAGTGACAATAGAGTGTTATATACGCTGCTCATAATTACTCCTTAATACCAAATGGAGAAAAAGATTTTCATCACGTTGGCACTGAACGAAAACAAGGGCTCTTCACCGACAGGCCCTTCAGCCAGCACATTACGAAAGTTGTCATAATCGAACCGAATGTGATCCAGTTCATAGTTAAGTGTGGCCTTTTTGAAAAATGCCTTTTCTGAGAATTTCTTTTCGTAACTTACACTTAGGCCTGCCGAGATATTGTCAAAACGACTTAATTCTTTGTCTCGCGCTAAAAAGTTAAATTCGTTTTCACGCGTAAATAAATCTTGGAAGAAATCTGCCTCATCTTGTTGGTAGAAACGCGTTCTTACCTCAACTATCCACTCATCACCAAAGGTATGTATGTAGCCCAATTTGGCATTGGTTGCATTGATGCCCCAAGTGTCGCTGTATGTACGTATCTCGGTATAGATCGCCGCTCTGTAGGGCAGGTAATAATTGGCACTAAAAGAGAGTGCATTACTCGAACGCGTGTTGGGATAAACCTCTGGCGAAAATGAAAAACCAAGGGCCGCGTTTGGGTCGATAAAGCGCACCGAACGATAAGGGTTATTTAGAAAACCGTTATCGGATACATTCTCATAGTTCAAGCCTAGGATAAGATTTTTAGTAGCGACTTGTGTTAGCGCCAATCCCACCTTTTGTCGACTGGCTTCAGCGAAAAACGTTTCGTCGCCGGTACGACGAATATCGTCCTCACCACGCGAGTAACTCATTTTCACAGTGGTTAAATCACCGAAGAAATCCTGACTAATACCAAGGTAGATGGAATCAGCCTCAAAGTCATTTTCAGAGCTATTAGTGACCTTAAGGCTCATTAGGGTTTTGTTGTGTAAGAAATCAACACCAATAGATTGCTCAGTACGTTCTTCTCTGTACTGACTAGCAGTAGCCCGCACATCTATAGACGCTCCAGAGATTGAATCAACATAATAATGGGTCGACAAGGACACTTTGTTACCAATCTTTTTACGCAGTAAAATAGACGGACCGTCAATAGACACGCCATCCCCTTGATAAGAATGATAAAGCACATCTGATCGATCCTGCGGCAACACTGCTGCGTTTGCCTGCAAACATAAAAGGCTTAATAATAAGATCAACAGACGCCCAATATCTTTTGCATGCTTAGGCCAGATCAAACATCCGAAAATGGATGGGGGCCTTGTTAGCATCCTTACAGAAGCTGAAATTTTAGATTCAAAAATATCCACTTCAGGATAGGAATCAGTTACAGCCACAACCGCCCCCCGCCCCGCCATCAGCGCCACGCGCACCTTCTCTGGATTCAAAAACGTGCTGACTGTAGGCTAAAGCAATGGGGTTCCGTCCAAAGCTCATAATAGGATCAGCCAGATGACTTCTCTCGTAAGGTTTTACCCAGGGTTCTATGGTTGTTTTGCATCCACTTGTTATTGAAATCAAAGCCGTCAATAGGAGTAATTTGTGGATCTTGTATGAGGTCGTTCTGTTGCTCATAATCCCCTCCTCTATTCGCGCAACAACTGTTTAACGAATTGGCGATACTTCTTTTCGTCGCCACGCTTATAGCCCTTGTGCAACAACCTTTGATTGCCATCACGGTCAATCACAACGGTGGTGGGCATAGCACTGACGTCATACAATTCGCTGACATCACCTTCTGGATCGAATAGAACAGGAAAGCTCACTTCAATATCACGAAGCAGCACATCGGCCTTACGCGAGTCATCCTCTACATTCACCGCCATCACGGTAAAGCCTAAGTCCTGATAGTCTTGCTGCATTTTCTCGAACTCAGGCAGCTCTGCCCGACAAGGCCCACACCAAGAAGCCCAGAAATTGACTAAGACGATGTTGCCTTTCTGCTCAGCAAGCCGCATGTTGGTGCCAGATTTACTTTTCAGCGTAAAGTCAGGAGCGACAACGGCCTCCTCGGCGTTTTTTGATCCCGCAGAAGCATGGCTAGTCATGATGAAAAAGAAGAAAATAGCCGTCACAGCAAGGCAGTAAACACCCGATTTAGCCTGTTGATTGTTGCCTCTGGTTTTACATAACGTCATACATCACTCCTAAGACTTTAGAAAAAAAACGTTGCGCCGAGTGTTAACTCGATGTTGTGAGTGTCTTTGTCTTCACCAATCAGATCGCTACTGAAAATGTGATCACGTACATCAGCATGTAGCGCAAAGTAATCGGTTAACAACAAACGGTAACCACCGCCGATGTTCACAGTAAAACGACTATCTCCCCCAAAATCAGTGCTTCCTGCGCCAGCTTTAATGTAAAAAGATTGATTAAAAACAAGGTTGTCGGTGAAGAAGACCTCACCGTTAAAGTTGTATCCCAACGAAAGATCGTAATAGGTGTAATCACGATCATCTTCTGTCAAAAATGGCGCGCCACCGCTCAATACTTCGAAGCTTGTTTGCCCAGCTTCAGCTTGTGCATAAGCCGACTCAACAAAGAAGTCTTCACTAATGTGATAGGCGAAACGCACGCCTACTATGGCACTGGATTCAAAGTCTTCGATAGCTATGACGCCGGCATATACACCAACTTCGAAATTCTCTGCATCAATATTAGCCTCATTGATATTTCGTCTGTTCAGATCGGGCTGAATAACATCAGGCGTTTGCTCGTCGTTACCTTCCTGAGAACGAGCCTCAGCGCTGATTGTCAGCGTCAGCAATATCAGAAAAATACTGAGAAACCGAGTTTCCATTGGTCTAACTCCTCTTGTTCGTCCCTTTCGGTCAATACCAAAAGGTTGTTGTATTCAACGCGCATCACAAAGTTGCGAGCTAGGTAATAACGCAGGCCAACACCTGCTGCGATAATTTCAGTTGTGCGAGACTCATCGCCACTTTGAACCAGTGTGGCTCTCGGCGTTGTACGAATAACACCACCAGCCAAGCTGAAAAATGGACTTAAGCGCCATTCGGGAAATGTCGTGTGTTGCAAACCAAGTAATGCAATTTGGTTCTCTGAGAAATCTCCCAGGGCTTGGGTGTATGTAAGCTCAGCAGCCAAGTTTTCAGTAAAGACCCAGCTACCGACAACAGACAATGAAGAGACCGATTCAAGCTGACCACCCAGAACACTGAATTCGCCGCTGCGTTGTTGGAAAGAGGCAAATCGACCGTCCGTAAGAACGACATTTTCACCTTCACTATTAAGGGTCAGGTGCAAATCATCTTGCTTTATCCAGCCTTCTTTGTCATCGCTAGTTCTGACTTTGAACCAGTTTGTGCGGCGCTTTAGTACTTCTATCCATTCGCCCTTTTCGACAACATGGAAAACTGGATAACCACGACCAGGACCTGTGTGTAAATCTAAAAAGGCTGCTTCAACCTGCACTTGTGCTGTCTCGGCTGACAAGCGAGGAGAGATAACAACGAGTAAGATAAAGAGCATGAATATCCGGTTCATTGGTTAATTCACCGGCGCATCAAAGGGGTTGTTATAGTACTGAGCACCAACATCTAACCACTCTGAGATCAACTTAAGCTCCGCAGGATTTAGCCAATCAAAATGACTGCCCCCAGGCGCAAACAAATTAAGGAAACTGCTGCCCGCCAATGCACTGTTAGTTGATAAGGTATTATTGACCCGAACCGTCCTAGTTACTGGAATAGGATTACCGTCAGCATCTACAATCAACTCACCGTCTTCATCACGCTCAAACACCACATTACCGTCACCATCAGTCACTACCACCAAGCGATCAACTAAGGCGCCATCGACCACTTCCTGTTCGTTATCTGAAAACAAGAGTTCTCGATAAGACACTGTTTGTTCCGCATTCTGATTGGAAGGGTCGCTTCGCAAGTCCAACTGAGCGGCTGGCACGCGCGATAGACCATCATCATCGGTCGGGCTATGACAACTAACACAAGTCTGATCTTCGATAAGCGTTACTCCATCGCTATCAAATTGACGGCGATCTAGCTCAAACAAAGGCTGAATATGATCAGGAAAATTGATAGTGATGCGACAGATTGGTGTCCAGTTAACGGCGCAGCTCGGAGTAATTGGCAACATTGTACGCAAATCTGTATAGGCCAACTCAAAGCGGTCTTGTGGTTCACTTAGCGCGGGATCTGTCCATATGTCTTCGAATGATATATCGGGTTGTGGATAAGGGACGCCATTGATCCGAGTCGCTGTTTCTGCCATGGTTTCTCCCATATTAGTGAACAGCAAAGGGTTAGTATTGGTAAAAGGAATACCGGTGCTCGGGGCACCTACATTAATGGAATCAGGCTCGGCATCCAAACGCCCGTGGACAGTGTTGTCATCGTTGGTATGACAGCCATTGCACGTTCTGACCTCACCTGCACCGACTTGCAACCAATTAGCATGCCTAGGCGTTATTCGACGGCCATTAGCGTCCAATACACTAATTGCTAAAGGGACTTGAGCCGGTACTTGAAACTTAGCAGACCCATCCGGCTCAACCGGCACATAACCGATAACTTCACGCATTAATTGGCTTCGATTTCGCCCAAAGGCACTGCCATTAAAGTCACGTACGTCATCATCTGGAATAGAGACCGCTTTCACTATTCGTAAAAAACGAGCAGGTCGCTGATCACTGGTCGTTTGTTGAGGATCTGACAACACCGCTATGCTCACGTCACTGGTATCTCGACCAGCAAAGTCGTAAACGCTGCGAATATGCATGACACCGAGATTGTCACTAACGAGTTCGGGTAAGAACTCATCAGGCTGTTGCGCATTGGCAGGGACATTATTCGGTTCCATGGCAACAACTTCGGTATAAGCGATACCTTCCTGAGGCACAGCGATAGCACGCTGTGTATTATCGACAGGATCATAAATCCATAAGCTAAATAAAGGCGGTGTAGCTTCAATGCCTTCTTGCTCAATTAACGCTGCTGAACAAGGTAATACTCGCCTGACGAATGTATCAGTATCGCCTGTCTGGTCTGTCGATTCTTCCACTACCTCTTCGGGATCAAATACACGACATTGGCTCCAGGTAAATAACAATCGACCACTACCATCTGACAAAGGGTGAAGTGACTGAAAATAACCGCCTAAACTTAATGACCCGTCAACAGTGACATTGTCAAACAAGGCACTTGCCTGTGCCTGACCTTGCCCACCTATATTGGTTGCCAGCGGCTGATTGATATCACTAAACCCATTGATATCAATATTGACAAAATTACCACCTACAGTGTCTTGCCCGAATGCTCTTAGCGCCGTCAATATGGTGCCATCAGGCATTTCTCTAGGCGTTAAGAATTGTAGATCAGGGCTATTGCCATCTAGTGTAGGATCTTGTAGCTCCGCATCATGGCTGTGACGCCCATAAACAACTTCAAGTTCACTGCCATCAGTGTTCATCTGATAGAGATGAATGCCTCGGCTGCCACTAGCTTGATCCCATCGGCTAAACAAGATTTTTCCATTGTCTAATACTGTTGGGTCTATATCATGGCTTTGATTAAAGGAAATCTGTGTAATGTCAGTACCATCACTATCCATCACATGTAGTACTGAAGCAGGTTCTCGTAACCCTTCCTCCTGTGCAATATATTGTGGCTTTCCTTCATCAAGCAAAATAGCTTGGTTCGCTCGTTGGCGTGTTGAACTGAAAACAATGCGGCCGTCCGGTAAATAAGCAGGTGCAATATCTTGTCCAGATTCAGCAGCGATGTCTGATGTAATGACTCGCCTTAATGTGTCCGACGACAGATCGTACTCCCAGATATTCCAGGTAGGTTGTTCATCGTCATCAACACCTTCAATGTTTGGCGCACGCATTGCAAAAATCACACGCTCACCGTCTGAAGAGACATCAAGATCCTTCACATCGTAGAGCAGCTCAGTATCTTCTTGCATCTCGTCTATCAGATCCTGAAATGCTCTGTCAGTAATATTGATTTCTGGTGCAGATGCAGATGCTCTCTCTTTCATGAATAGTGCTGCACCAGGAACAAAATCACTGGTTTGGCGAAGATCTCGACTGAATATTTCACCTTCGTCATCAATAGGAAGTGCACGGCGTACGAAGATAACAGGAATATCCACCACGACGGGATCGGGTTCTTGTGTGCTTTGCGTTAACGTTTCGCCACCACAAGCTGACAATAATAATGTTAAGCTGACTATTACAGCCATGTAAAAAACTAAGTAGTAAGTTTTCATGCACGCCAAATAAAATATAAAAACACGATTAATTAATTTAACTCTTAATCAGATTAGCAACGTAAAACAAAACAAAAAAGTGTCTCAATTAAGCAACTAAAACCTCAATTTAAAATAAAAAAGGAACCGCACTAAAATCGCATCAGGACTAGCATCATTTCATCAGTAATAAAAACCAACAATCGCCCGTTTTATATTTTGTAATACTTTTTAATACCTAAAAGTAACAGGCACACTGAAAAACAAGGCTTTTTGTTCCTAAAGGTCATAGAAATAATTTGAATATTTTTTTAATTATCACAGGAACAAAATGCACTGTCTCTTAAAAAAGACACCGTTAAGGCTCTATAAAAAAAACTATAATCAATTGTTTATAAACAACTTTTACAAGTAACCATCAAAAACTAGCGCTATAAGAAAATACCTACAACAATCAACAAGTCTCTAACCACAGACACTTTGTGACACTTTCTTTATAAAAACCCTTTTAAATCAGCAACCTAAGAAATGGCCTGATACTTGCGATGATAATTTTGAAAGAGGGGTTGGCAATATCTGAGTTATCAACTAGCTATCGAAATAATGAATACGTTAAACACCTCTGCTGTTAAATACATATCAAGCGAAAACAAAGAAAATAAAAATAAAATGTAAAATCAATTAGGTATTAAAAAATAAAACATACATTGTCTAATCATATTTATTAAATCAACTCGATATCTCTTAATAATAATAAAGCAAAAATGGGGGCTCGTATCTTGGCAGTATTAAATTATAGGTATTTCAATAACGCTAAATGGCGTTTAGCGTTATTGGTACGAAGGTTAAGAGTGGTGAGCACCTTAGGCACACTTTCTTTACTCGCAGCTTTCACAACGGACGCAGGCCCCAGAGAACAAGCAAAGCGTATCCACGATAGGCTGGCTGGTATACCAGCCTCCTCAACGGTTCTGAATGACATGGCAACTCTCATTGAAGGAGGTGACGTTCGATCAGCAGCTTTTATCGCGATGGAAGATCCTGCCTTTTATAACGTCACACTGAAACGTTGGATTTCACCTTGGACGAATGAAGAATCAGATATCTTTGTACCTTTCAACGACTACACAGCAACCGTTATTGGCATCGCGAGAGACGACCTCGACTTTAGACAAATTCTATCCGGCGATATCTTGTATACCGCTAATACTAACCTTGGCTTACCAGCGTATTCCAATACTAACAACGCGCATTACGAAGCCATTGAACAGCAAAATATTGATTTGCAAGCAAACTTGGTTGCCAGTACTCAATCATCCATGACAGGGTTACCAGCAGAAGCAACAGCAGGTGTCATGACCACACGCGCCGCTGCCCGCTCGTTTTTCAAGGATGGAACTAACCGAGCCATGTTTCGCTTCACACTCATCAATCATCTATGTACAGACTTAGAGGGTGTTAAAGATATTAGTCGTGTACCAGACCGTATTCGACAAGATGTCAGCCGAAGCCCTGGAGGTGATAGTCGTATTTTTATCAACTCCTGTGTCGGCTGTCATGCCGGTATGGACCCACTCGCACAGGCTTTTGCGTACTACGAATATGAATATGACGTGGAGTCAGATCCCGATGGTAATAATGGATTTCTGGCATACAACGATGTGGGCGAAACCGATCCAGTCACCGAAACACGTGTTACTGAAAAACACCTAATCAACGAAAACAATTTCCCTTTTGGCTTCATCATCACCGATGACAGTTGGGATAACTATTGGCGCTTTGGGCAAAACCAAAACTTAGGCTGGGACCAAAACTTAAGCGGTGGTGGCGCTGGTGCCAAAAGCATGGGGCAAGAACTCGCCAATAGTCGAACTTTTGCACAATGCCAGGTAACCAAAGTCTTCAAAAATGTCTGTTTGCGCGATCCACAAGACAGCGCAGATCGACAGCAAGTCGAGACAATGACAGATAACTTCAGCGCCAATGGCTATCAAATAAAATCCGTTTTCGCTGATGCTGCTGATTATTGTAAAGGCGAGTGATAGCCACGATGAAAAAGATAACAAAGAACCTTATATTACTGTCATCTATTGTCCTATTGTCGGCCTGTGGCGGTGGGACAACAGAAGTCACCGAGACGCCTTTACCACCGCCAACAGATTCTGCGCCTGTCACTTATACAGGGCCACCCGCAGCCACGGCTGATATTCAGCAATTCAGGCTTGCATTGTGGGACAACATATCGCCATTAGATCGTTGTGGTGATTGTCATGCGCAAAGTCAACAGTCACCGACATTTGCACGTAACGACGATATTAACTTAGCCTATGCAGAAGCCAATACGGTGGTTAATCTGGATAGCCCCAGAGATTCTCGAATGGTGACTTTTGTTGGTGAGGGACATAACTGCTGGCTAACCAGCATCGATGCTTGCACCGATATTTTAACCACTTGGATCAGCAATTGGGCAGGCGAGCCAGAGCAAGCCACTGACATACCGCTGGAAGCACCCGATGCAAGAACACCTGGCGCTAACCGTAATTTTCCAACCAGCCCTAGCCTTTTTGCTAACACTGTCTATCCAATACTGACAACATACTGTGTTGATTGTCATACCAACTCTGCCAGCATTCCTATATCTCCCTTTATTTCCTCCAGCGATATCGACGAGGCTTATCAAGCATCTCGCTCACGTATTAATCTCGATATACCGGCAGACTCTCGCTTTGTAGGACGCATAAGGGACGAGTTTCATAACTGCTGGACTGATTGTGATGCTAACGCAAATCAGCTTATAGAGGCTATACAGGCGATGGCTGCGGAGATACCGTTGACTGAACTTGATCCTAGTCTAGTTGCCAGTAATGCATTAACGCTAGTGGATGGCACATTAGCTACAGGTGGTGGGCGCTTTGAACAGAATGTCATCGCTAAATATGAGTTTAGAACCGGATCGGGTAACACAGCATTCGATACTAGCGGAGTTGAGCCTGCATTAGATCTAACGCTAAGTGGCGGTGTCAATTGGGTAGGAGGGTTCGGTATTCAGTTGACCGATGGCAAAGCCCAAGGGTCAACTTCAGACAGCCGTAAGCTGCACGACCTGATTACAGCAACAAGCGAATTTTCGATAGAAGCTTGGGTAGCACCGGCTAATGTTACACAAGAGGGTCCGGCAAGAATTGTGAGTTATTCTGGTGGTCCAACACAGCGCAACTTTACCTTAGGGCAAACCTTATACAGTTATGATGCACTGCTTCGAACCACGAATACTAATGCCAATGGTGAACCAGCACTGACGACATCTGATGCCGACCAAGATTTACAAGCTGCTTTGCAACACGTGGTCATCAACTATGACCCGATTAATGGACGACAGATATTCGTTAACGGTGTATTTACCGACGACATCGACGATATAGACGTTGGCTCATTCAATGAATGGGACGCTAGCTTTGCTTTCGTATTAGGTAACGAAGTATCCAACGATATTCCTTGGGCAGGTACAATTAGACTTGTTGCTATCCACAATCGAACACTGACGCCTGAACAAATTGCGCAGAATTTCGATGTAGGTGTTGGAGAGCGATTTTTCTTACTCTTTGGTATAGAACAACAGACCGGTATCCCGCAAAGCTATATTGTCTTTGAGGCGAGTCAGTTTGATTCATTCAGTTACTTGTTTAGCGAGCCACGATTTGTCACCCTCGATAGTGATGCGACCATACCCGCTGTACCTTTGCGCGGTATGCGAATTGGTGTGAATGGTCGAGAGGCAAACTCTGGGCAAGCATTTATCAATGTTGAAACAAATATAAACCAATCTGATTACCAAGCAGGATTCGGTCAGCCATTATCAAGACTGGGGACGTTAGTCGCTCTAGAGCAAGGCCCGCAGGCGGATGAGTTTTTCTTAACCTTTGAGCAGCTTGGTGATTTTTCTAATGTGGTCGTCGAAGCAGAGCCACCAGCACCCTCTTCACCGGTTGATCTTGAGCCACAATCGGATATTGGCTTACGACACTTCGCTGAAATAAACACCAGTATGTCAGCGTTGACGACTGTTCCTTTGACAACACCTCAAGTACAAGAAGACTTTGCGGCGCTACAACAACAGTTGCCTTCTGTCACTGATATAAGCGGCTTTTTATCGGCAAACCAAATGGCTGTTACTCAGCTGGCTATCAGTTACTGTGACAGATTGGTCGAAACGCCAAGTCTAAGAAACGGTTATTTTGAAGGGTTCGATTTTAACCGAGCCGCCAATGTCGCCTATGACACTGTTGGTCGGTCATTGATTACAACCCCTATTCTTGACCGCATGATCGGCATTGACATCGCCACACAACCTGACAGGGCATCAGTAGAAGCCGAGTTAAACAACTTAATTGACAGGTTAACAGTCTGTGGCCCTAACGATACCTGCGATATTCAACACACACTCAATGTTGCTAAAGCCAGTTGCGCAGCGACATTAGGTAGCGCTGCAATGCTATTGCAGTAGAAACGAGATAATAATGATGACAAAGAAACCAACGTTATCGGCAGATGCGCCACTTTTACATGATGATCATGCCAAGCCTAGATCCCGACGCGATTTCATTGCACAAGGCTTTATGGCTGGTGCGGGCTTGTTTTGTGGTGGTTCAGTCCTGAGCTTATTTGCAAACCCCAAAAAAGCCCATGCTCAACTTTCTCTAGACTTAGAAGCACTCAAATCGTCTTGCGGTATTGCAACTCAAGGGGCCGGTAGAATCCCCTTTATCTGCCTTGATTTAGCGGGCGGCGCCAATATAGCTGGTTCAAATGTATTAGTTGGCAGTCGAGGTGGACAACTCGACTTTTTGTCGACCGCAGGATACAGCCGACTAGGATTGCCTGGTGATATGATCCCGTCAATCGCGAACCCAGCTACTGGGCTTAGTGATTTTGTTAATAATGAGTTAGGCTTGGCTTTTCATAGTGACAGTGGCTTTTTACGTGGGATGCTTGAAAAAGTATCTGTCGCCAATCGAGTCAATATCAATGGTGCAGTTATACCTGCCCGCTCGGAAAATGACACAGGCAACAACCCTCATAACCCTATGTATGGCATTAATCGGGTTGGTGCAGATGGCTCTTTACTGACTTTGATTGGATCACGTAATTCTGATTCGGGCGGCAACTCTATGGCTCCTGCCATGATGATTGACCCAACAGCACGACCTACTAAAGTCGACAGACCGTCTGATGTGACAGGGCTTGTCGATACGGGAGACCTCGTCGGCTTGCTCAGTCAGCAAGATTCCGTTGCAGTAATGGAATCCATACAGCGTATCAGCGACATGAAATTAGGCCACGTCAACACACAGATTACAACCGATGATGTTGTTAAAGATCTGGTACGCTGTGGTTATGTTCAAAGTGCAGATATCACCGACCGATTTGGTGATCCTTCGTCGTTAGACCCTGAAGCGGATGCAGACATTGTCGGCCCCGACGGTATATTTACGCAAGAAGAGTTTGATTCAGACAACGAGTTTCGAAAAACAGCCTCTGTTATGAAGCTCGTTGTAAATGGCTTCGCGGGGGCTGGCACGATTACCATGGGTGGGTACGATTACCACACCGGAAATAGATCCACGGGTGAAGTGCGTGACTTACGCGCAGGCCGGGTGATGGGAGCTTGCCTGGAATACGCTGCACGCATAGGTGTGCCATTAATGTTGTATGTATGCAGCGATGGCGGCGTGTTCAGCAACGGTACTATTGATGACTCTGTAGATGGACGCGGTAAAGGTGTCTGGACGGGTGATAACTCATCGACCGCAGCCTCTTTCTTTATGGTATACAACCCGGGCGGCACGCCTCAAATCATTGGCGCCACACCAGAGCAACAAGCCAATCATCAACAACTTGGTTTTATGCGCCGAGAAGGTTCTGTTGAAACGGCAGGAACGCCAGCGGCGAACAACGTCAATCTGTTAGTTGAAACTGTCATACTCAATTATATGGCGCTACACGGTGAACAAGGGCAATTCGCCAATCTATTTCCACAACATGGTTTGGGGAACAATAATTTGCGAGACAGCTTGACGGCTTTCCAGCCTATAGTAAACGGGTCAATTGCTTGACCTTATAAAATTTAGGGCTAACCCTATCATGAAAAATTATGATAAAAATTAGCTAATCCAGTACTCAAACTCAAAAACATGGCAAAATAAAAGGCTAAACAACGCGTTCAATTCATGAATGAGTTCAGCATGAGTACAAAACATTGGATACCTCTTTAAACAACATCCGTCATACTAATTCATGAGTGGTATTCATTATGTGTTTTTCACTCAATTTAGTATTACTTTCGTTTTAGCCGCCGTTTTTTTCATTACATGGCGATTTATAGAACGTAAACCACATACTTTTTTTTGGTTCCTCGCTTTTAGTGCTGCCATGTTAAATATGGTCATTAATGCGTCGAGAGATTTGTTTCCAGACAATAACTGGTATTGGATCATCGTCAACTGCTCATCTTTACTAGTACAAGGCCTCTCGTTGGCAGGCTTTCGGTCTCGATCCGGTATGAAGCCTTTATCAAATTACTGGTTGTTTTACTTCCTATGTGTAGAAGGGCTTATCGTACTCTTTACATTAGGTTTCCCGCACATGGGTTTACGCATGATGTTCACACCATTATCAGGTGCCATCACAATGGCAGGCAGTATCTGGGCAATATCGAAGTTCGGGGAACGACTTTGCCATGCCGGTTGGGGAGCAGTCAGCATGATAGGCATCCATGCGGTATTACAGTTCCTCAGTGCAATACTTGCGTTAATGCAGGGGGAGTTTCGACAAGAAGACTATCTAGAATTATATAGGGAGTTTAACTTTCTCTTCATGCCTGCAGCATTCACCGGTGTCGGCATATTCACAGGCTTGTTATTAGCCAATGATCTCGCTATGCGTATGAAAAACTTAGCCATGACAGATCAATTGACAAAATTGATGAATAGACGAGGCTTTGAACAAGTAACACAACAATGCCTCGCCAACTCAAAAAGAAGTCGATACCCCATGTGTGTTGTTATGGCCGATGTCGACCATTTTAAAAAAATTAATGATAAGTACGGGCATGCTAATGGAGACAGGGCTTTATCTTTGTTTTCTAAAACATTAACTAATGAGCTTAGGCAATCCGACATTATTGGCCGGCTGGGCGGTGAAGAGTTCGCTGTGCTACTACAAAACACAACAAAATCTCAATGCTTAAGCTTATTTGAGAGATTCAGAGAAGTGCTTTCAACACACTCTATCGATACAGAAAAAGGCGCATTTTCATTAACGTCAAGTTTTGGGATAGCCGAGGTAGGTGCTACTGATGTTGATATTCATACGTCATTGAGTCTCGCTGATAAGGCACTCTATTCAGCGAAGGCTTCAGGTCGAGATAGGGTTGTATTATACCAACCCGACAAGTAAAAAGCAGATTGAGATCTGCTAATTAGAGACCTTAAATTGCTGCATTGAGCGATTCAACTCTTGGCTCTGAATCAGTAAGTCAGCATTTTGTTGTTGCATTTTGACGGTATTTTCAGAAGCCTCAGTAGAAAGCACAGAAATCGTTTTGATACGCTGATCAACTCCTTCACTCGCTTCGGCTTGTTGTTGAGTACTGTCAGCCATATCAGTATTCATGAGAGAGATTTCGTCCATCAATGCACGTATCTGGGCGATCTCTTTTGTTACTGACTCAGCTTTCTCTACGCTGTCTTCGATCATATCGGTATTACTCTGAATAGCACCAACAACCTGCCCTGTACCTTTTTGTAGTTTCTCAATGTTTGTATGGATTTCTGCGGTAGACACTGTCGTGCGTTCTGCCAAGGTTCGAACTTCATCAGCGACCACTGCGAAGCCACGCCCCTGTTCACCAGCCCTAGCTGCTTCTATCGCTGCATTCAGCGCTAGTAGGTTTGTTTGCTCAGCAATGCCGCTAATCACTTCCAAGATGTTGCCAATATCATCTGTATCTTTTTGAAGCTGTGTTACCAGTTCCGTCGTTTTTTCAGCTGACTTGGATAGGCCATCTATATCAGCCGACATGGCTTGAACAAAATTATCACTTCGGTCTGCAACATTATTAGCTTCATTGACACGCTCTTTCGTACTGTCAGCGTTTTTAGCGACCAACTGGATAGCCTGATTCATGTCTGATATTGCCTCCGCCACCTGATGCACTTCGGCAGATTGGGTTCCAATACTCTGACTAATGGCATCTGTCT
This sequence comes from uncultured Pseudoalteromonadaceae bacterium, assembly GCA_964625615.1. Taxonomy (GTDB): domain Bacteria; phylum Pseudomonadota; class Gammaproteobacteria; order Enterobacterales; family Alteromonadaceae; genus M269. The sequence goes on from CAZVDU010000002.1 coordinate 39,277, forward strand.
GCAAACTAAACTCTTGATTTGATTGCTCTATAACCTTCGCTGCATCCAATGCATGAATAACGGACACTTCGATTTTTTTCATCATTTCATCGAAATGTCTAGCGATTACTCCCACTTCGCAATGAGATGCCAATTCAGCTCGCCCACTCAAATCTGAGCTTTTCTCAATACCTTGAATGGTGTTAAGTAAACTGTTTAAGGGGTTCACAATACTCTTGAAAACTGCCCAGGCGATAACAATGGCAATAACAATTGCCGTGAGGATTAGAATAATCGCATTGGTGTTTGTGCTTTCTATCGACGAAGTGGCATTGCTATAAAAACCGTTGCCTTTCACTTCAGCGTAATCGACAATTTCGTAAAACCGCTGAGACAACTCTTTCTCTTGTTGCATGAATGTTTCATAAGCTTCGCCAGTGGATTCTCCGCTATCGAGTAGCCTTTGCGTCACTCTGACCCAATCTTCGAACAAGTCAGTTGAAGTCCTTGCTAGTGCTTTGCCTTCATCTCCTAGTATTCGATCATTAACAATAGCTAAGTGTTCGCGAGTAACCTCCTCAGCATCTGCAACTTGTCGAACTGCTGAGATTTTTAACGCTTGTTGTGTAGCTGGATTAGTCGCATCCCTAACAAATACTCCAATCTTTAGCACGTTGGCATAGGCAAGCGCGGATGCGCGAGTCACCGTTAATGGGTGACGATGCATTTTATCGACAATATCACCAAGTTTACCAATCGAATTAAATTGGATAAACGACATGACCAACATCAGAACAATCATGACAGCAAAAGCAGCGATCAGGCGCTGTTTTATTGTGACATTGTGGAAAAATTCATGCATACAAAAATCCTTACTGAGATTAAAGCTTAGACTACATGGTTCTCAATTATTTGACAAAACTGCATTTTAATAACGAAATAGAATTAACCCTTCCATCCATAAGAACAGTGTAGAACTGTATCGGCTCCTTGCAACAGACCTTTTGCACTAATATTCCAATCTCATAAACACTCGTTTACAAACTGCTTAAGTAATGGCTTTATTACTTCAACTTACTGGCAAATTTCTGCTTAAACTTTTTGAGTTTAGGCGCAACAACCATGTTGCAGTATTGGTTTTGAGGATTTTGTGCAAAATAGTCTTGGTGTAAGTCCTCAGCTTGAGAGTAATTATTTACCGCTATAACTTCTGTCACCACAGGATCAGGCCAAATCGCCATCTCTTCAATTTCTTTAATAATGGCTTCAGCTTCAGCTTTTTGAGATTCGTCATGGAAGAAAATCGCACTACGGTATTGTGTACCAACATCATTGCCCTGGCGATTGAGCTGTGTTGGGTTGTGTAGAGCGAAGAATATCTCTAGTAAATCTCTATAGCTGAGTGCATCAGCATCGAAGTTAACCTGAACAACTTCTGCGTGGCCGGTATTTCCGGTACAAACTTCTTTGTAGGTAGGGTTGTTCGTATGTCCGCCAGCATAACCCGCATAAGCTATATCCACGCCTTGCACCGAATTAAGGGCTGACTCAATACACCAGAAACATCCGCCAGCCAGTGTGGCCTGTTGAATATTCGCCATTTTATATCCTCTAAATACTTATACCATATGATATAACAACATCTTACTAATTGAACAAAGACCTTTAGCTTTAACGTTGTCTTTCAATAGGAACGCTTTTCAACAGTTTAAGCCAATCATATAGCGGGAGCTATGAGTTTGTGCGCCATATCCACTCAAATACACCAGTATATACGTAAAATGATGTAACGGCTGGTTAACGCATGATTTCTAAGCTCTAAAAGACATTTACCCGCTTGGCTGTTAACATTCCCCAAATTAACACTCTATTAACGTGTTTTTAGAGCGTGTTGTAACAATAAAATAAGAATATTCAAAGGTGAATGAATGAGCGCAAATCGTGAACAATTTGGCTCCCGCTTAGGGTTTGTACTGGCCGCAGCAGGGTCTGCTGTAGGCATAGGTAATATGGTGGGTTTTCCTGTTGCAGCAACGAAAAATGGTGGTGGCGCTTTTTTGCTTATCTATACACTGTTTGTCATTGTAATTTGCCTTCCAGTTATGGTGGCAGAGATGGCATTAGGTCGAAACACACAAAAAGACCCGCTCGGTGCTTATAACAAATTATCCAATAGCTCTCCCGGTTGGAAGCT
>CAZVDU010000002.1:41549-91623 GCA_964625615.1 uncultured Pseudoalteromonadaceae bacterium
GTTATTTTTGTTCTTACGCTAGATAACGCTTTTGCCGGCGTTAAGTACTATATCCTCCCTGATTTTAGTGCGATAAATGCCAGCGTAGTGAGTGCAGCACTTGGGCAAGCCTTCTTTTCATTATCTCTTGGTATGGGGATTATGATCACTTATGGCTCATATTTAGGTCGTGAAAATGCTGTTCCTGGATCAGCCAAACTCGTCGCATTAACCGATACAGCTGTGGCGTTTACCGCCGGCTTAATGATTTTACCGGCCATATTCTCTTTCAACCCAGAGACGAATACAGCGGATTTAAGTGATTCGTCTGTCGGTATGATTTTTACTTTTTTACCTAAGATATTTTTAGCGCTGCAAACAACCATAGGCTATGTTGGGGCAAGCGCAGTCGCTAGTATCTTTTTCCTGTTAGTATTCTTTGCAGCCATTACGTCTGTCGTGTCTATTATTGAAGTGCCGGTCGCCGCACTTATGGGTGAAAAGCAATACAGCCGTAAGAAAGCGCTAAGTACGCTAAGTGTCTTACTGATTGCTATGGTTATACTGTCAGCGACATCGTTCGGCATGATTGGCTTTTTAACTGAGTTTACGCAGTATGCAGGCCAAACAAAATCCATGTTCGATATCATTGTTGATGTATTCTACGACACTATTTTGCCGCTCAACGGTCTGTTGGTCTGTATCTTCGTTATCTATCGTTGGAAGAAAAGTAACTTCGACGCAGAACTGGAAACCGGCGATCCGAACTATAAGGGAAGCTTTTTCGAGAAATATGTAAACTTCTCTGTAGGGACCTTTATTCCGGTGATCCTCTTCTTAGTTTTCGTTAATACTGTGGCCATTAAATTCTTTGGTACTAGCCTAATCGGTTAAGCATCTGACAAGATCTTGTAGGGGCTATCGCAAATAAGGGTTAGCCCCAATTTCTCACACGTTAACGTACTATCGATTATCTTCCCAACATCTTCAACCTTTTCGTCAGTAAATTCTGGCTCTTGTAATCCAAGTTTTTTAGCCGCCCAACAATAGTAATCCTGCCTTGATGGATGTTCATGGCTACATAAGTGCAAGGTTTCGCCCCAGACTTTTTTGTCACCAATGGCTTTGATGGCAGCGATAACATCTCTTCTATCGACTAAATTGACTCTCTTATTGGCAGACGCTAGCGGTGATTTTTTCACTAAGTGACGAACAGGGTGTCTATTGGCTCCAACAAGCCCCGCAAGCCTAAGCACTGTCGTTTGTCCCTGATACTGAGCATGTAAGTACTGCTCCAACTCAACATGGGCTTTAGCTGAAATTGTGATTGGGTCAGTGATGCTGTCTTCAATGATTGTTCTTACTTGTTCACCGTAAACCGAGGTAGTGCTAATAAAGATGATATGCGGTTGATGATCCTGCGTTCTAGGCGTTTGCATAAATTGATCTATGAGGCCTTTCATACAAGCAATGAAATGTGCAATATCTTGCTTCATACTGCCTGGTGCTATATTCAGTATTAACGTTTGAGCTTGAAAGAGCGGTTTAAGCGTTTTTTCACTAACGTCATCGCCTAGTTGATACAAAAGAGTACTTAACTCTGAAGATTCTAATCGTGCTTTTTTCTCTGCCGTACGGCAGGTTGCAATAACAGTCTTTTGATCACCTATCAAAGACAAAGCTAACGCTTCGCCTAACCAACCCGCCCCGACAATAGCAAAGTCATAGTGTAATTCGTGCATTTTAAAATCTCGTTTAGTCATTGACAGCATGCCTTTTGATTGGCATTGTATTCATTCAATTCACAACCGAGTCAAGACAATGAACAATTCTATTGCTACGCCCTGTAACGATATTGCTGTATCAGGCTCACTTGTGATTTGTATTTCCCCCAAGCGAGTCTAATCCAATACAAGAACTTGTCTAGCTTACATACCTCTATTGGGTATAGCTGGGTTATCAATATCTAGGGCGTGTTGCTCTAAATTAACGTTAGAAAATTTACATTAAAAGAATGTCTGCTTATTGAGTTGCGACTTGTTTATTTTGTATTAAGCACGCTCATTAAAAGCGGACCAAAGGATTTTGACCATGACGAACAAGCCGTCAGAAAATAAAAACATTATTGGATTATTTAAACAAGCACTCAGTGGAAACACGCAAGAAGACTTAACCCAAGGCTCTATCCGCAGAGCTGCATTTTTACTGTCTGTACCAATGGTATTGGAGATGGTCATGGAGTCCATTTTCGCCGTGACTGACATCTTCTTTGTATCTTCATTGGGCGCAAAGGCTGTATCTGTTGTAGGGCTAACCGAGGCGGTGTTAACGTTACTGTATGCCATCGCCATTGGCCTGAGTATGGCTGTTACGGCAACTGTAGCAAGGCGTATTGGTGAAAAAGATGTCGATGGTGCATCGCATGTGGCTGTACAGACCCTCTGGATTGGCGCTATCGCCGCCCTAATCATTGGTTTGTTCGGCAGTCACTTTGCACTAGATATTCTCACACTAATGGGTGCTGACTCAGATGTGGCAAGTGAAGGAGAAGGTTACACCTCGATTATGATGGGCGGATCAATCACCATACTGTACTTGTTTTTGATCAACGCGATATTTCGTGGTGCTGGTGATGCTAGTATTGCCATGAAGTCTTTATGGTTAGCCAGTGGCATCAACATTGTACTCGATCCTATGCTGATTTTTGGCATTGGGCCTTTTCCAGAAATGGGTTTGGAAGGCGCAGCTGTTGCTACAAACATTGGCCGAGGTGTCGGTATCCTCTTTCAGCTCTATGTGCTGTTCTCTTTAAAAAGCAGGATCCGTATTTGGTTCAATCAACTGGCTTTTAATTGGCAGATAACATCGGCGTTATTGAAAACATCAGTGGGTGGCGTATTGCAGTTTTTGATCGCTACCGCCAGTTGGGTGGCACTCGTCAGAATTGTGTCTCAATACGGCAGTGATGCGGTAGCTGGTTACACCATCGCTATTCGTGTCGTTATGTTTAGTATCCTTCCTGCTTGGGGGTTGAGTAACGCTGCGGCAACGCTTGTTGGGCAGAACTTAGGTGCAAAACATCCTGATAGAGCTGAGCGATCAGTATGGGCAATTGCGAAGTACAATGTTGCTTTTATGTTGTCTGTTGCCATTGTGTTCTACCTGTTTGCTCCTTGGATCATCGGTATTTTTATTAACGACCCGGTAGTCGAGAGCTACGGCGTTAATTGCTTAAGATATGTGTCTTATGGATATGGTTTTTATGCCTTAGGCATGGTGTTAGTCCAGTCATTTAATGGTGCAGGTGACACCATGACACCAACTGTCATCAACTTCTTTTGCTACTGGATACTACAAATCCCTTTAGCTTATATGTTGGCAAGCTACTGGGAGTTTGGGCCAAATGGTGTTTTTTGGGCGATTGCAATAGCAGAATCCGTTATTGCTTTGGTTGCTTGGGGAACATTCAGACGAGGGAGTTGGAAAACCAAAGTTGTATAGCGCATATGAGACAAAGGCTGCAACAGTTGTGCAGCCTTTATTTGTTTTTTGTGTTCCGTCTTTAAGCGGGGTTACATTTGATAACCTTTATCAACATTCAACACATGGAAGTTTTTAAGTTCAGGAATACTGTGCCTTAACTTACTCTCACTCGACTCAACCGCTAACAACGTATCACAGAGCTCATCTGCTTTTTGTTCAATATGCTCCGCTTTAAGCTCCATTTGCTGCTCTAAATCTTCACCAAAAGCTTCCATTCTCTGCTCAAAGTCACCGCCATCTTCGTCACCGAATAACATTTGTGTACCAAGTGCTATCATCAAGCGCCCAACAGAACGGCTTACTAAAGACTCGATTTCTTCGCTAAGCTCTTCATCGAACCCTTCTCCAAAAAAATTACTGCCCCCCGACGTTGAAGAATTAAAGTGCATTCTGCCACTGGCATTATAAAAACTGTCGTGCATTCTTTCTTTAAATGTTGAGAAGCTATCGTTCATTTCGTCGATAAGTTCGTCATCTTCGCCCAACAAGCCACCAAATGCAGCTGTAACGCCCGTACCTGCAATATCAATAGCTTCCATCGCGATATCAAAGGTTAAAGGCACACTTTCCTGAATACCGTTAAAATAGTCACTGACATAAGATTGTTGATCCGATGTTAATGATACTGATTGATTGTTGACCCACAACTCGCTGTCATTAAAACGGATACGATCACCATCTTCTGTTTCAATCATGATGATATCTTCATCCAGCTCAATATGCCCCTCTATCTCAATGTCACATTCGTTTGCCAAAGCTGCTGTGGATGTAACTAAACAAGCACTCAATAATAATGTACGCATGGTAAATCCTGTTTGTGTGAACTCATCATCATAAAGCATCTTCCATACCAAATAATAATTCTTTAAATAACAGGCACTTATAAATTTAGTCACTTAATAGTTAGTCATTAGTAGACAAATAAGAGCAAGTTCAACAATTTATTGGTGAATCTGACCATCAAGCACACCGCTTTATTGAATTGATCTAAAACAATTCATTCTCTGTGTTTTTTGTTATAATTAGCCATTAGTTAGAGCATGTGGCTCTGTTTAAACAGCAATATTCAGTTTTAGGGGGAACCATGGGTGCATGGGCAGAAGCTTTTTTATTCGGCTTGGTTTTAATCGCATTTGTATTAGGTGCAAGTAGCATCATTATGGGATTTGTTCATCAACCAAAGGATAGTGAAAGCACTATGGCGGGTAAGATTGAATATGGATTTTTCGGTGTTGCTGGACTCATTGTGAGTTTGGTATTGATGTACGGCTTATCAACCATCTAGAACAACGTCAAAGAGAATCCGTACATTTAGGGTACGATCTTACGTGCCCTATTTACAATCGTGCCTCCCTTCCGTTGTATCCAGATTAAGCAAGCGGTAGACGATACAATCACCTGTTGCTGCAGTTAAGAATAAGAAAGTGCCCCACACCGTTAAGATAACACTCAGTATCATCGGCAAAATACCTTCAATACCAACACTGATCATAACAACGCTCGCCAAGGCTCTTAGCGCAGCATCTGCCATACCAACATTTTCCTTGTCTCTTGCCATTGTTACCACCTAGTGTATTAACTCTAAACAAATGTATAACGTAATTATAACAACGTAAAGTTAACTTTCTGTGACTTTGCAATAAATAACGATAACTAAGTATAGAATATAATACGCGACTTTACCCTCAGCTATTTGGTTGATAAGGTGCGCTATCGTTTAGGCAGAACAATTAAAGAACAAGGCAATGGCTCCAACACATGAATTTTGATCAACCCGTAAACCGCAATGATAATTACGCCTTTAAATGGAATCGCTATAAGGGTAAAGACATCATCCCTATGTGGGTCGCTGATACTGACTTTAGTTGCGCCCCAGCAATTACTGAAGCACTGCATAAATCGGTTGATCATGGCTTGTTTGGTTATGTATTACCCAATGAATATGAACCTGCAAAAGTCGCTGTGCAACATTGGTTGAAGCAGCAATACGACTGGTCTATAGAGCTAGATTGGATTGTTTGGACCGCTGGGATCGTGCCTGCATTCAATATGGCCTGTAAAGGGTTTTGCAATCCGCGAGATAAGGTCATTGTTCAATCCCCTAATTACCCGCCTATGCGCACCGCTCCCGCGCTTAATAACTTAGAACGATTAGAAGTAGGCACGGTACAAAGAGCAAACCCAGAAACGGGCGAAAAACGTTGGACGTTAGATTTTGATGCTCTCGAAAAGCATGCCTCAGATCCTGCCTGCAAACTTTTTATTATGTGTAATCCAATGAACCCTGTCGGTTCAGTGATGACGCGAGAAGAGTTAGATAAGGTCTCGGACATTTGCCATCAATACGACGTCATGATTTGTTCAGACGAGATCCATTGTGACCTGATTTTAGACGAGGATGCCAAACACATCCCGGCAGGAACCCTAAAGAACAGTGAGAAGTCGATTACCTTAATGGCCGCCAGTAAAACATTCAATGTTGCTGGACTCGGCACGTCTTTTGCGATCATCCCTGACCCAAGCATACGCCGCCAATTTTCTGCAGCGGGTGCAGGAATAACGCCTTGGGTGACTATTATGGGGCTTGTAGCAACAGAGACAGCCTTTACACAGTGTGATGACTGGTATCACCGACAATTAGATTACTTACGCACTAATCGAAACTACCTCTTCCAGCAAATTAACCGTATCGCTGGGCTCAGCATGTTACGCCCTGAGGCAACCTATTTAGCCTGGATAAATGCTAAGGGGCTCAATGTAGATAATCCTAAGGCCTATTTTGAAAGCAAAGGTGTTGGGCCGTCACCTGGTATCGACTTTGGCAATAAAGACTTCGTTCGCATAAACTTTGGCTGCACCAAATACAACCTAGAACAAGCGGTATTGCGTTTGAATAGCTAAGATGGCAGACCAGACAAATCCTCAGACTTTATCCCTTAAGGATATATCTCAACAAAAGCCATATCTAGATGCCATGCTCAATTATGATTACGTACATGGTGTCATTACTGCTGTTGCGGCGTGTCCGGAGATACCTATGCCCGAACTATGGATGCCTTGGGTATTAAAACCTAAAAGTCATAAATTGAATAACACTCAAAAAGATAACATCGCCCATGCTTTAATGACGGCATTGCAAACACAGCTTAAACGAATGACGGATCAAGAACGGCTCTTGCCATGCGAAGCCGCTTTTGATGACAATGAGTTACGGAAAGTTGATCCACAATGCGATGTTAATAGCTCACTTAGTCTTTGGTGTTCAGGTGTTTTAGCAGGACACTCACAATTAGAAAAAACCTGGCTAAGCGCTTGGGATAAGATGCTTGAGCAGGCACCAGAGCAGCTTGCACCTCGTCAGAAGCAACTTACCCATGTGTTATCTATGCTCAGTACCTTTGCCAATGTACCACTGGCAGTTGAACAAGCAGAGAAAAAAGGCAATATACAATTAAGAGAACACCTTCCAGCGATTGCCAGATCGTTGCCCAACACCATCAAAGAGTATGTTGATTTGTCAGGCAGCTTAGTTAGCTATCTTGAAAATCAGTTTGAAACCTTTGTCAAACCCAACGGTTAGACACTACTTGCCAATAAGGCGTAGGAATTCTTCTCTGGTTGCCTGAGATTTTCTAAAAGTTCCTAGCATCATGGATGTGATCATAGAGCTATTTTGCTTTTGTACACCTCTCATCATCATGCACATATGTTTACCTTCCATAACAACGCCTACACCTTTTGCATCAGTAACTTCAAGCACGGCTTCAGCTACCTGCTTCGTCAGCCCTTCTTGAATCTGTAAGCGACGCGCAAACATATCAACAATACGCGCAAATTTAGACAATCCTAAAACTTTACCGTTAGGGATATAAGCAATATGACAACTACCAATAAAGGGCAATAAATGATGTTCACACAAAGAATAAAACTCGATGTCTTGGACGATAACCATTTCATCCATATCCGATTCAAAAACAGCATCATTAACAACATCAGCCAATGATGTTTGATAACCATCGGTTAAGAACTGCATCGCCTTTGCAGCACGCTCAGGTGTATCTTGTAAACCATCACGGCTAACATCTTCGCCTAACAAAGTAATAATCTGCTGATAATGCTGCTTTAAATCTTCTGACATTTCATTCTCTTGTTCTTATGCAAGCCTATGCATGCCTCGGCTACATATATTGAAATAATTGTTGATACGTTTTATATAACGCCATGAACATGGCTACAAAAACGAATACTATGAATACTTGACCGTACACGAATAGATTAGTTTACCATTTTACGAACTTATTATGAAAGCGATGTGGCTATCATCAAGTACTAAATACCTGACAAATAGCGTTATAATATGGCAATGGTGTGATTCTTGGACAGTCGATGAGTAAGCTGACAAATAAGCTGAAAGCATTTTGGCATACAGACTGTCAATATTGTAAACGTATAAGAGCTTACGTGTTCTGGGGTATATTGATGTATTTGATTTTAAACTATTGGTGGCTCTAATGCAGTCCGATGTTATAGAAATTAGGGCTGGCGCTAAAAGAAATGGCTTCTCGACTTTCTTGTTAGGTGTTACCGGCTTATTGATTTCCCTGAGTTTAGCCGCTCTATTACCCTCGCAGTTCCAAATCAGTGCTATCTTCCTCATCAGTGCCTCGATTGTTGCCATGGTAATCGGATGGTTCAAGATACGAGAACCCAATTACAGTATTCAACTCTCTAAGCAAAAAATTCATTATCAACATAGACATGGGTCTTGGAAACTAAATTGGAGCAATGTTCACCGCGTCGGAATCCCTAAAGTCCATAACGGGCTTGAACACAAGCCTTTATCGATGGTTGGGATTAGGCTCAAAGATTACGCACCTTTATTGAAATCTATATCACCAAGGCTTGCGACTAACCTACTCATGGAGCAACGCGCCTTACTACTGCAAAACAAGGAAGACTGTGCCAGTGGTACATGTTACAGCCAGAGCTTAATAGAGTCTGACGCTTTTAAAGACGAACATGGTAAGACTTATAAAGGCATTGCTGCAATGCTTGGCAATAGAATGACCACCTTACGAAAACAACTAGGATATGATCTATTCATTTCATCGGGTGAGTTAGATCGAACAACAGACGATTTCGTAGTATTGATGAATAACTGTATCGAACAGCTACATATAGAAGAACGACAACAGCGCTACTGATTCAGTTTAAAGCCTCTTTATTCAGACCAAGTTGGCATTCTGCTAAGATAATAATGCGGTTACTTTCTTCTTCTAACAACTCGACCAAAGGTGCTACACGCTCTGTAGCGCCAGCTTTTAAACAATCTTCAAGCGATGAACAGCAACCTTTTAGAATAGGTACACCGGTATAGCAGCAAGCACCATGAAGTTTATGCGTAACCGTTGCCAGTTTTTCCCATTGCTTCAGTTTATTTAGGTTGAGGATCTCTTCTTTTAACGGGCTTAGTTGCTCTAAAAACAGTTTTAACATGTCTTCGGCATCTTTCTCACTGCCACCTGTTAAGTTTAATGCGCCTTCCCAATCAATGGATAGATCTTCAGATTTTGCCGAAGCAGTGTGCCCTTCCATACTTTCAATGAGGCTGGTGTCTTTCTCTACTCCAGCACACCATATATTAATCAATGATATCAACAGATTAAAATCGATTGGCTTAGCTAAATAGTCATCCATACCTTCTTGTAGCATCCTATTTTTTTCTTCCATGAATGCATGTGCAGTCATCGCAATAATAGGTGTCCCTTGATTCAGTACAGTTTTTCGGATGCGTTTTGTTGCCGTTATACCGTCAACTTCTGGCATCTGTAAATCCATTAAGATCATATCAAATGATTCCTTTTCGGCTCTTTCAACAGCATCTTGTCCAGAAAAAGATAAGGTTAAGTTTACTGGTGATTTTTCCAGCCAAGTTGACAATAAATGCAAATTTATCTCTGTATCATCTACCGCAAGTACATTTGCCTTTGGCAGCATTAACAGACTTTCTAAACGCTTATCCCTCTGCGCATAGTCCATAGGCTCAAATACCTTCAAGACATTAGAAGGTAAGAAAGGCCTCTCAATGACCATTGAGAAGCAATGTTCAATGGCAGCAAGGTGGCTCAAATCTTCATTACTCGAATAAGTGAGGACTTTCGTTTCTGCCGGGAATGCGTTCACCGACTCAATACCGGTATTTCCCCGATAAAGCCATTCGACAGAACAAGACACAAACAAATAATCAAAGTGTTGTTCTCGTAATGCATTAAAATAATCGAGACTGTCGATACTGGTTACATGAGCGCCAAATTGGCAGAACATACTAGAGACAGCCCTTCTAGAACAAGGATACGCATCTAAAATAGCAATCTTCGCATCAACCCACATAGGATCGGTTTCAGGAACCGTCTTATAACTCAATCGATTTAGGTGCAGTTTCAACGTAAAGCGTGAACCCACTCCCAATGTACTATTAAATGTCAATTCACCATGCATGAGTTTTGCAAGTTGCTGGCAAATGACCAAACCAAGTCCAGTGCCCTGATAAACTCTATTGATCTCACCGTCTAGCTGGCTAAAAGCTGCAAATAGTTTACCTTTATCTTCTTCTGCAATGCCAATACCGGTATCTTCAACAACGATAATAAATTCAACCAGATTGTTTTCCTGTTCTCGACTATGAACTCGAACAGATATGTGTCCAGCCTGCGTGAATTTAATAGCATTGCTGAGCAAATTTGTCACAACTTGCCTTATACGAGGAGCATCCCCTAATAGCTTTTGAGGTAATGGTTTAATATCTAAAACAAACTCTAGCCCCTTATTGTAGGCCTGTTTAGACATAAGGACCGATAGCTGCTCGATAAGCGATAGCGGCGAAAACGCATCGTTTTTTATCTCAAGTTTACCGGCTTCTATCTTTGAAAAATCGAGCACATCATTGATGATATGCATAAGATGGTTGGCTGAAGAATTAATTATCTCGACGTGCTGCTGTTTTTCTTTAGGTAGTACCAAGCCCGTTAACTCTTGGCAAAACCCCACAATCGCATTAAGAGGGGTGCGGATCTCATGACTCATATTAGCTAAGAATTGAGATTTAACTTTACTGGCTGCCACGGCGCTTTTGCGAGAAATGTCTAACCGAGCATTCTGTTCTTCGATATAAATCATATTGCTGCGTAGCTCACGCGTGGCTTTATAGATTTCGAAACGCAAGTTACTGCGAATCTTATCAAACAGCGCCAGCGAAAAGACACCTGCTTCAATAAAAACACCTACAGGGAATGCATAGGTCGTAAAATTATTGGTTGGGAGTATACCAACAAGCGTTAACATTCCAGTTAAGGCGCAGAACGCTAGAATTGTCCATGCAAATATAAAATATCGCGCAGGCTTAAAACGATTTAAATAGCTCTCGAAGCCTGCCATCGTGTAGACTGAAATAGAGAAAATGCTGGCAATATTCGCGATAGCACCTTGTGTTTCTGGACCAAACAGCCCTAACAAAATTATAATGGCCGACAGCGACATAGCTGCCATACTAATATAGATAAATTTCGTTAGCTTAGGTGCAGTCTCACTCGCATTTAAGAAACTCAGCGTAAATAGGCCTGAACTGAGCCCGACCGTGACCAAAGCGATACTGACATTCTTTACCAACCAAGCACCAACCTCTCCTAATGCAAATAGCTGAATATGTCCATTCCAAATAAACTCCCACAGCGCGACACTCAGAATATAAACAGCATAAGCTAAGATGCTTCGCTCACTGGTTCCGTAAAACTGCATAAGGTTGTAGACAAACAACATCAACAGTCCACCAAAAAAACATCCCCACATCAACGAGCCAATAACGAGCGACGCAGAGTACTTTGCATCAGTAGCTAATCGAACCGGAGCAATCCTGTTTAAACCTTCATTCGCAACATAAATAAGTATTTTGATTGGACTCTTCGTTTCCATAAAGAAATTGTACGTAGGGACACGAGTTGTTTGCTCTGATCCATTCTTTCCTTGTGCAGATTGATGCACAACAACATCATCAACAAGGGTGTAAAAGTCGGCCTGAGTATTTTGTGCGAAATCCACTTCAATAACCCAGCGTTCAATATCCGTAACGTTATTTAATTCAGCAAGCAACCATATGCCATGCTTACTAACACCATAACTGGGGTTTCCCGTTTTCGTTTCTTTGAACTCGCTTAGATTAGCGATTGCTTCGTGCACAGATAGCGAATCGCCTTGCTCTTCGAGGTAGAGCATTTGACCATTGAGAAGGAGGCTTTTTTCGGTATTGTCCACAAATATCTCAGCCTGAGGCACTGAAGACCAGACAAAAAAAGCGATAATAATCAGTAAACGAAGAGCCTGTGCCATTTTCCCTACAGCATTGATTTTGATAATCTCTATTAAAACACTGTGCACTGGGGTGAAGCAATGCTATGTTTTACAGCATTGGCCGTATATGTCGGCCCTGCATAATATTAACAATCAAAATAATTGAAAGTATGCCAAGCATAGCTGGCTATTTAAGATACTTAGGAAAAGCTAACGTTAGTATAAGCATACTCTCTGATTTGCTGGAAATTACAAAATGAAAAAAGCGTCTTTGTTACTGACTGCCCCCTTAGTGTTGGGCTTTTTTAGTCATTCAATCCAAGCATTGGATCTTGATAAACTTTCCCTCCCTGAAGGTTTTAAAATCAGTGTATATGCCGAGAATGTCGAAAATGCACGGCAAATGGCGTTAGGCGAGAACGGTACTGTTTTTGTCGGAAGTCGAGGCGCTGGCTTAGTGCATGCTGTCGTCGATACCGATAAAGACGGGACTGCAGATAAAGTCGTCCAAATTGCATCTGGATTAACCATGCCCAGTGGCGTAGCCGTTAAAGATGGTGACTTATATGTTGCTGCTATCAATAAAGTCTTTAAGTACAGTGATATTGAATCAAATTACGGTGATAAACCTAAGGCAGAAACCGTCATCGACGATTTACCTTCTGAACGTCATCACGGTTGGAAGAACATAGGCTTTGGCCCAGATGGTTGGTTGTATATTCCAGTAGGAACACCGTGTAATGTTTGCCAAACAAAAGGCGGAGACAAATTTGATGATGAGATTTATGACTCAATCGTTAAATATGATGTCGACACCAAAAAACGTAAATTTGTTGCTCGTGGCGTGCGCAATAGTGTCGGTTTTGACTGGCATCCTAAAACGCAAGAGTTCTGGTTTACCGATAATGGTCGCGATTGGTTAGGTGACGAATTGCCACCTTGTGAGATCAATCACGTAACGACAGAAGGTGAGCATTTCGGTTATCCTTACTTTCATGGCGGCGTTGTCGCTGATCCGGAATTTGGTGTTGGAAAAAAAGTGGAAGATTACAAACAACCGGCAATGAGACTAGGGGCACACGTAGCGCCGCTAGGCATACACTTTTATAACGGTGGTATGTTTCCTAAAGCCTACAAAAATAAAGTCCTTGTTGCAGAGCATGGTTCTTGGAATCGTTCTAACAAAGTAGGCTACCGTGTAATGATGGCAGACGTTGCACCCGATGAAAGGCTAGGCAGTGAACTCAGCAATTATCAGCCATTTATTACCGGCTTCTTACAAGGTGATGACGTTATTGGTAGGCCAGTAGCGTTTCTGCCGATGCCAGATGGTAGTTTGTTGATCTCAGACGATTTTGCTAATGCTATTTACAGAGTCTCTTATTCAAAATAATAAAAACAAGACAGGTGTCAGCGCCGATAAGCCATCGGAAAGCTGGCACCACCTCACATTAATTTAACCGACAGACCCTATGAGTGAAGAAACCAGCATCAATAGCGACGGCATAGAACAGCGGCCATTACGTAGTTTTACTGAAGAAGCGTACCTTAACTACTCCATGTACGTCATTATGGATAGGGCATTACCGCATATTGGTGATGGCTTAAAACCTGTCCAGCGCCGTATTATTTACGCTATGTCAGACTTAGGCTTACACGCCGGAGCCAAGTATAAAAAGTCAGCAAGAACGGTAGGTGATGTACTCGGTAAGTTTCACCCTCATGGTGACTCAGCTTGTTATGAAGCCATGGTGTTAATGGCACAACCTTTCTCTTATCGCTATCCCCTAGTCGATGGACAAGGCAACTGGGGCGCGCCCGACGACCCTAAATCCTTTGCAGCTATGCGATATACCGAAGCCAAGCTCTCCCGTTTCAGTGAAGTGTTGCTCAGCGAATTAGGGCAAGGCACAGCTGACTGGGTGCCTAATTTTGACGGCACACTTGAAGAGCCTAAAGTACTGCCTGCTCGCTTACCCCATATTTTGTGCAACGGTATTACAGGCATTGCAGTGGGCATGGCAACCGATATTCCACCACATAATGTGAGAGAGCTCGCTAATGCTTGTGCCATGTTATTGGATAACAGTAAAGCTGAACTGACAGATGTTTTAGAGCATATCCAAGGGCCAGATTACCCAACAGATGCAGAAATCATCACACCTAAAAGTGATATTCAGAAAATTTACGAAACAGGCCGTGGCTCTTTAAAGATGAGGGCAATATACGCTGAAGATAATGGCGAAATTGTTATTACAGCCTTGCCTCATCAAGCATCTGGCGCCAAAGTCCTAGAACAAATTGCAGGGCAAATGCAAAACAAAAAGCTGCCTATGGTTAGTGATTTACGTGATGAATCTGACCATGAAAATCCAACGCGCCTCGTTGTTACGCCTCGCTCAAATCGAGTCGATGTTGAACAGTTAATGCAACATTTATTCGCAACGACTGACTTGGAGAAGAACTACAGAGTCAATCTAAACATGATTGGCCTTGATGGAAGGCCTCATGTCAAAGATCTGAAAAGCATCTTAAGCGAATGGCTTGTGTTTAGAAGAGACACTGTGACGCGCCGCTTACAGTATCGATTAGATAAAGTACTAGCACGATTACACATCTTAGAAGGCCTGCTAATAGCCTTTTTGAATATTGATGAAGTCATTCACATTATTCGTACAGAAGATAAGCCTAAGATAGTCTTAATGGAGCGCTTCGGCTTAACCGACACACAGGCTGAAGCCATTTTAGAACTTAAACTCAGGCATTTAGCTAAACTGGAAGAGTTTAAGATAAAAAGCGAGCAAAAAGAGCTCGCCGAAGAGCGTGATCACCTTCAACAATTACTCGGCTCAGATCGTCGTATGAAAACACTGATCAAAAAAGAGATATTGGCCGATGCCGAAAAATATGGTGATGACAGACGCTCCCCTATTGTTGAACGAGGTGAATCAAAAGCCTTATCCGAAAATGAGCTTATTCCATCAGAAGCAGTCACCATAGTATTGTCAGCCAAAGGCTGGGTGCGCAGTGCCAAAGGCCACGATATAGACGCAAAAAGCTTAAACTATAAAGCTGGGGACGAGTATCTCACTAGTGCTAGAGGCCGCAGTAATCAGCAGGCCGTGTTCCTTGATACCTCCGGTAGAGCTTTTTCATGCGATGCTCATTCGCTACCTTCAGCCAGAAGCCAAGGAGAACCTGTTACTGGCAGATTCAACCTTGTCACAGGCGAAAACGCCGAGCATGTGCTCATTAATACTGACCAACAGCATTACTTGATGACATCAGATGCTGGCTATGGGTTTGTCGGGAAATTTGGTGACATGATCAGCAAGAATAAGGCCGGTAAAGCATATCTAAGCTTACCGTCTTCAGCTAAAGTCATGTCTCCACAGTTAGTCACCAATCTAGAAACCGATTGGTGTTTAGCGATTTCTAACGAAGGCCGTATGCTTATCTTCCCTCTCAGAGATTTACCAGTTCTCGGTAAAGGAAAGGGCAACAAGATTATCAGCATTCCGTCTGCCAAAGCCCAATCAAGGGAAGAGTTTATGAGCGTGATTTCCGTACTTCCTGATGATGCTCAAGTGAAAATTGTCGCTGGTAAACGTGGAATGACCTTATCTAAATCTGACTTAGAACATTACAAAGGTGAACGTGGTAGACGAGGCAATAAGTTACCTCGCGGCTTGCAACGTGTTGATGGCGTAGAATTAGTATTGCCATCACCACTACTAGCCGATGAAGAAACGAAGAGTGACGACGCCTAACGGCGTCATCGGCTCGACTTACTAGTAATCGATCAATCTAATCGGTCACTTTTCAGTAAACTCGCCATAGCCCGATTAAATACCTTCATCCAGCGAGGGCAGAACTGCCCTTCTGCCACGCGATTAATTTCAACCACAGCACGCTTTTTAGGGCGTTTTCTGTGGCTATTGTGTGCCCGCGTATGCGTTAATGCATCATAAGTGTCCAAAATAGCGATAAGCCTGGCTCCGTCACAGATTTCTTTACCCTTAACACCCAAAGGGTAGCCTGTACCGTCCAAACGTTCATGGTGCTGCATCACCATTTTACGCGCGTCGTTCCATTGATCTAAATGTTCAAGCAATCGAGAACTCTTATAAACATGCGAACGCATCAAATTAAATTCACTGTCCGTTAAATCACCTTGCTTATGCAAAACTTTAAGCGGCATGAATGCCATACCGAAGTCATGCACATAACAAGCAACTGCCAGTTGATCATGATCGATTGGACTACCGGCTAACTTGTTTAGCAACAATGCGAGTTTCGCTATACGATCCCCCCGACCTTGCCAATACATTGAACGTTCTTCTATTGGCTCCATCAACTGCCGAAAGAACATAATATCAGCTTGCTTTTCGTCGCTTAAGTCACTCGGAATACCAATACTATCAAGCGTTTCCTGCGCCTTAGTTTGCGACTCTTCATGCTCTTCTTCAACAGCTCGACTATCCAAGCTTGGATCTAGAAGCACAACAGCATCCGCTAACAACCTTTCATGTTGCGGTGCATTATCAGGATTAATTAATGCAACACGCTCCACTAGCTCTTTCAGCATGACGTCATCGTATTCCGCTGAGCCCGACTTAATACAGCTTTCGACGAACCCTTTCACGCGATCTAACGACAGCAAAACCAAGTCACTCATGGTACTTGTATATTTTATTTCTCCTTTACGAAGAAAATCCAACAAGTCCTCTGCGTGCTGTAAAAGCGGGACCATCGGTGAAAAGCTAACAAGCCCCAAGTCACCTTTGATGGTATGAATAGAGCGAAATAAAGCGCGCTGTAATTCGTTGTCATCAGGTCTAAGTTCCAGCTCTATTAGTGTTTGTTCACTGGCTTCATAGAGTTCGTTAATCTCTTCAAGGAGATCATTAAGAATATCGCCGTCTAAATCATCATGACGAAAGGTTTGCATGTAGTTAACCTCAGGTTTGTATAAGGAAATCAATAAAGATTATTCAAATCAATATGTTAAAAACAGAAATCAGCCTGGAGACATTATTATGCCCTATCAGTTAAAGTGGATACACCGTCTTTCTATGTCGGTCACATCGCAGTTAACTTTACTCAAAGTCATATTCTAGCACCGACTTTCGATCATCACCTGTAATTGATTCAGTAAAAAATCACGCTCACTGCTATTTTGCGTCATTTTAATGGCTTGTTGGTATGAATGTTCGGCATCTGAATAACGTTGCATTTGACGTTCAAACTCTGCTTTTGTCGCATAATATGGTTGATAGTTTGCTAAATCAGGATCGAGTCTAAGGAGCTGACGGTAAGCATCATCAACAGTTTGGTACTGTGCAATAGCAACCAATTGATTTAGCCGTGTGATTGGCGATGGACAAGCCTGAAGTAAATTATCATAAAGCAGAATTATTTGGTGCCAATCTGTAGACACCCAATCCACAGAGGTGGCATGCAAGGCGCTAATTGCGGCCTGTATTTGATAAGGGCCTGTATTACCTTGCCCTAACACATCCAACAAAAGCGCCTTTGCCTCAGCAATTTGATTATGTTTCCACAAAGTCCTATCTTGCTCAGCTAAGGGAATATAAGGTCTTGTGGCCGAACTTCGCGCAGGTGTTCGAGCATCGCTGAGTTGTAATAAGCAGTACAACCCTATGACTTCCGGACTTGGCATTAGTTGGCGCAAAACGATTGATAACCGAATAGCTTCATTAGCTAAGTCTTGTCGGCTTAATGTTTGCCCTTCGTAAGCATTGAAAGACTCATTAAAGATGAGATAAACAACAGATAAAACTTCATTAAGCCTCTGCTTCAAATCTCCAGATTCGGGCACTTTGTAGCTGATACCTGCCTGCTTTATCTTTCTTTTTGCACGCGTCAATCGTTGTAACATCGTTGACTCAGATGTTAAAAAAGCCCGAGCAATTTCTCGAGCAGTCAAGCCACACAGTGTTTTGAGCGTAAGCGCTATTTGTGCTTCTGCACTTAAAGCAGGGTGGCAACAGGTAAAAATGAGTCGTAGCCGTTCATCTGGTATGGCTTCATCAGATTCAAAGTAGCCGCCGTCTTCCTTACCAAATTGTTGTTCAAGTTCAAATAACACTTTATCGGTATTGCGAGATTTACTTTGGCGTAGCTGATCAATAATTTTGCGCTTAGCAACAGTATGCAACCAAGCAGACGTGGACGTTGGAATACCTTTTATAGGCCATTGCAGCATGGCCTGTTCAAAAGCTTCTTGTACAGCATCTTCAGCAAGATCGATATCTTTAGCCCAGTATGCTAAAGCGGCAATGATCTTACCTGACTTCGTGCGATAGAGACGCACGAAGTCAGTAGCATCGTTGCTCAATCGTCAAACGTCATAATAGGCCTAACTTCAATAGTGCCGTACCGCGCACTTGGTATCTTGGCAGCCCATTTTAGAGCTTCGTCCAGATCTTTACACTCTAACAAGTAGTAGCCACCAAGCTGCTCCTTAGTTTCAGCAAAAGGGCCATCTGTCACGACCGAGTTACCTTCGCGAACACACACAGAAGTCGCTGTGCTAACAGGCTGAAGCGCATTACCTCCGGCCATAACACCGGCGGCAGTGGCTTCTTCACCAAAGGCATGATATTGGCCGATAAGCGTATCAAAATCGACGTCATCTTCACCTTCTGTATTATATATCAACGCTAAAAATTGCATGTTTAATCTCCAAATAATGTGTTCCAATCCGCCTTATAGGATTGGTAGTGAAAGCACGAATTTGCTTTTCAATATACTGTCGATTACAAAGAGTCTAATTCGACACCTATATCAAAATAATTAACACAATCATCGATTTTGCTGTGTTTTTTGACCTATTGTGGTAGCTTAACTTATCTGACCATCCATTAAAGGAAGGATTTTATGTATTGGTTAAGATCATTAATAGGGCTTGTTGTTCTCACGCAGATTGTCGCTTGTCAATCAACTCAACAAGTTGTTGTTGATGAAAAACCTAGGCTAGAGCCTTTCCCGGAACTTGATAATAGCCCGTTTGATTTACAATCTGTGCCAACAAAAAGCGAGTTATTTACGCTCAATGAAGCGCAAAAAGAGCATTTCCTCAACTACTATTTCGCAGAAGAAAATAGGGACATTCTTTCACATAAACGGCTCTCTAACTATCTAGGTGCTAAGCTAGATCAATTTAATTTCTTAGGTAAGACTTATACTGCCAATCAAACATTAACAGAAGATTCAGGCAACTGCCTATCACTGGCAATACTCACCACAGCGTTAGCCAACGTAGTCGGCTTAGAAACACATTACCAGAGAGTGCACTCAGCACCCATATACCACAGGCACAATAACACCTTGAAAACCTCAGGACATGTGCGAGCGGTTGTCTATGCTAACGAAGATATAGACCATGAAGAAGACGTTCTCATCCTTCGACGACGTGCAGTAATAATCGACTATTTTCCAGATATTAATGATGTTGGGAGTGAATTTGTCTCCGAGCAGGATTTTGTATCCATGTTTTATCAAAACCTAGCCGGCGACGCGCTATTCGATGAGAACTATGATGCAGCCTTTTCATACCTTCAAGAAGCGCTTAAACACAACCAATATAACCCTTACACATTAAATACTTTAGCTGTCTTAAATAACCAGGTTGGTTATGAACAGAATGCAGAAAAGCTGTTTGAGTTCGCTGTTAACAACACAAATAGAACCGTTAACCTCATATCGAATTATGCAAACTTTCTGGAAAGCCAAGGCAAAACAGCTAAAGCAACATCACTGTTAACTGAAGTTGAGTCTAATAATGATACAAACCCTTACGACTGGTTAGATCTCGCTAACCAGCACCTCAACAATGACAATAATAGATTAGCGCTTAAGTATTATGAAAAAGCGCTCGAGTTTGGTCCCTACTTACACGAAGTACATTTTGGCTTGGCTCAACTATACTGGAAACAAGGTCAGGTAAATAAAGCACTAGCGTCGCTTGAAAAAGCACAAAGCCTGACATTTGAAGATCCGACCAAGCGCTTATATATAGCCAAATCACTCACATTAAGGGAGTCGGTTGAATATTAGTGCATGAAGATGAGTAACCTAGTCTCAATTCTATTTTCCTCATAGCAGTCAAAGGAGTTGTATTATGAAAAAGTTAAAGTTGTTAGTCTGTTTATTTTGCCTAACCCAGTTAGCGGCGTGCCAATCGACAGAAGACGCTACTGCAGAGAAAACCCTGGTTCTGGCACCTTTCCCAGAGTTAGACAATAGCGCTTTTGAATTCAAACCAGTACCGCTAGCAAACGATTTGTTTGTTCTTAGCCTGGAACAAAAAGCAGATTTCCGTAAATACTTTCAATCAATAAAAAATGAGAATGTCCCTCATCACGAGCGACTCTCTAACTACCTAAATGACAAGCTCCATAAATTCAACTTCCGAGGAAAAACACTAACTGCCAGTCAAACATTAGTCGAAGGTTCGGGTAATTGCTTATCACTGGCAATATTAGCAACGGCACTGGCCGAAACAGTTAACCTCACAACAAGCCATCAGACAATGCATTCAGAGCCGATATATCATAGGCATGACAATATTTTGAAAACATCAGGGCATGTACGGACCTTTGTCTACTCGAAAACGAGGAAACATAAAACGATTCGATACGAGTCAGCGGTCATTGACTATTTCCCTGATATTGACGATGTCGTTGGCGAGATTGTCACTGTGCAAGATTTTATTTCTATGTATTATCAAAATCTAGCGGGAGAAGCCATTATTGCTAAAGATTACAATTTGGCATTTTCTTACTTGCAAGAAGCACTCAAACAGAATCAGTACAATCCAAACACACTCAACACGTTGGCCGTTTTAAATAACCAGGTTGGACATGATGAAAACACAAAAAAGCTCTATGAGTTTGCGATCAACAATACGGAAAAGACACACAATCTTGTATCGAATTACGCTAATTATTTAGAAAAACATGGGCAAGCAGATAAAGCCAAATCACTGTTAGCAGAAGTGTCTAATGATGATACTAACCCCTATGACTGGCTAGATCTCGCCAACCGACACCTCAAAGATGGCAACCTCAGATTAGCATCTAAGTCTTATGAAAAGGCACTGGAGTTGGGACCCTACTTACATGAAGTACATTTCGGCTTAGCACAACTATACTGGACGCAAGGTCAGGTAACTCAAGCATTAGCGTCGCTTGAAAGAGCGCAAAGTCTGACGTTTGAAGATCCAACAAAACGCTTATATATAGCCAAAGCAATGACGTTGAAAAAATCGATAGAGTAATAGTAAATATGCGGCAGGAAAACAACGGTAAGTATACAGCATTTGATCAAGCCGTTTTATCTATCGTCGACGGCAATGAAGCGCAGTTAAAAAGCTTATTAGCGGCATATCCAACGTTGATTAGCCAAAGGTCAACAGCGCCTCACCAAGCAACTTTACTCCACTACATATCAGCTAATGGTGTAGAAGATGAGTTTCAACGCAGCCCCGACAATGCTTGTGATATCGCAACTATACTCCTAGATGCTGGTGCAGAAGTTGATGCGTTAGCAGAATGTTACGGCGGTGGTCCCGCACAAACACCGTTGTCATTATTGGTGAGCAGTTACCATCCCGCTAAAGCAGGAGTACAAGCACCACTCGTCACACTACTTGTTAAATATGGTGCCAAAGTTGATGGTATAGACGACAGTAGTGGACCGATAGCCACAGCTATTGCATTTGGTTACCCATCTGCAGCAAAAGCACTGGCTGACAACGGCGCTAAGATTAGCTGTGTTCAGTTCGCAGCAGCGTTAGGTGATTTGAGCAAGTTCAATACATTCTTTGATACCAACAACGAACTCATTGCGGATGCTGGCAGCCATCGCTCGAATGTAATTACCTCAACAAATGATAAAGAAGCAGCTTTATCTATCGCCTTTTGGTATGCCTGTTTACACGGCCAGGTTGATATTGCCAGGCAACTTCTAAATAAAGGTGCCAATATCAACCACAAAGACAAAGAAGGATTTACAGCCTTGCATAGTGCATCAGTTAGAGGTAAGCCTGAACTGGTTTCTCTGCTAATAGACAACCAGGCTGACATAGAAGTAACGAATGATTATGGTGGAACCGTATTAGACACATTATGCTGGTTTGCAACCAATGTTCGAAGTGATGATGTCGATTACATCAGCATAGCAACTTTACTTCTCAATGGCGGCGCTAAAGCATCTGCAATATCACCTTACCCGACAGGGCATAAGGCGTTAGACGACTTGTTGAGACCGTATCGTAATGTATAAAAATAATTAACTCCTTTGACATCATCCGCCTTAAAACAGTTATAATCACGCGCTTCTTTTATAGGCGAGTTATTACGTGTTAGCACTTTTACGAATTCCCGTTATCTTCTTTTATTTTGTCGCAGTTAACTTATTGTTGATTTTAGTCTGCATTGTTCGCCCTTTTCATCGAAATAATGTCCATTTAGCGGGTTACTTATACAGTGGCATGGGCCGATTAGTCGGATTAAAACTTGATGTTCGTGTGCCCGACAGCGTCAAAAAAGGCGGGCCTTACGTTTTTATTTGCAATCACCAAAACAGCTATGATCTCATCACAGTGTGCCGTGCGGCACAGCGTGGTGTTGTGACCGTCGGTAAGAAGAGCTTGATCTGGATACCGATATTCGGCCAAGTATACTGGTTAACCGGCAATATTATGATCGACAGAAAAAACTCGGCAAAAGCGCGAGACACGATCAAACTCACTGCAGCAAAAATTAAAAAGAGAAAGCTATCGGTCTGGTTCTTTCCAGAGGGAACACGTAGTTATGGGAGAGGCTTACTACCTTTTAAAACAGGCGCCTTTCGTATCGCCAAACTAACAAACGAACCTGTGGTTACTATCAGTACAAGCAGCCTCTCAAAAAAAGTAAAACTCAACCGCTGGGATAACGGTACTGTTATCATCGATATCGCAGATCCAATATCTATGGATGACAGCAAAGAAATTAAAGAGTGGGCCAACTACTTTCATGACGTTATGAAAAAACGTATAGAAACAATAGATTCAGAAGTCGCTGAGCTGGATAAAGCAAGGTAAACTAGCCATAGCTATTTTCAAAGGTATCAATATCCCATGAGTGAACAAGACGACCTAATGCAAGAATGGTACGAGTTTAATGAAGAAACTGTGCAAGCCCTGCTGGATGATGGTAGTAAAGCAGATGCTAAGCACACCATTGAGTACCACTTTGCTTGTGCTGACTTCGACAAACTAGAAAAAGCGGCTGTTGATGCATTCAAGGCTGATTTTGAAGTTGGCGATGCCGAAGAAGTGGCTTTAGACGACGGTGGCACCGTATTTTGTTTTGACGCCGTTGTAGAAAGATTACTTGATGTAGACTTAATTAATCAAGATACCGAAAAGCTCATTGCGATAGCATCGAAACACGGTGTTCACTATGATGGCTGGGGCACTTACTTTATTGAGTAGTCAGCACACCTTCTACCCTTGCTGTGACTGAAATCATTCGCAGCCAAAGCGTGCTGTTGCATCCAGGTCAGATACTGCTTTATAACGCAAAATAGTTGGTAAAGCATTTATACAACTGAGTACCACCTAAAATCGACGCTGATGGGAAGTGTAGTATAGGAATTAAATCACAAGGGGCAACAATGGTCGACGTTGCTTTGGGATTATCTAACTCGTCGATGTTAAGCACCTTAGCCATCACCTGCCCGCTTTTTATTCTGTCATCGGGCTTAGCGATGTATTCAACCATACCGCCTTGTTGACTATACATAACTTTATAATCACGCAGATAAATAGCGACGCGATCCATTTCATCAGCTTTATAGTCAGCATTTTCAAAACACCCCTTAAAATTTAGGTACGCCAAGATACTTTGAGCATCATAACACCCGGCCTCAAAATCAATAACCTCTTGAGATCCCATCTCCATTGTGAAAGCTTCAACATTAAAATCCCAATCACATGAGTTATCCATACTTTGCAGGTATTCTTGCAATTGCCACCATTGGCAGAACGTCGCTTCGTCTAATGCACCTGCGAATTTATTAGGAATTAAAATAACGTTACTGATATTGAAATGCTTCGCAGATTCCCTAGCGTATTCGGGAACGTATATATGTCGCGTCGATACCGGGCCGTTATGCAAATCCAACACAACATCTGCGTCAAATGCAAAACGTTGCAGCTTTAAATTAAGCCGCTGTGCTAAGCCGATTCCCCAAGGCTCATCAAGTCGCTTATCAATTGCCCCTTTTATTTCTTGCCTAAACTGCTGCTTTATTACATCAAGTGGTTGAGTTCTGTCTACCGTATTGGCAAAGTTGCGGATAAGTTCAAGTTCGAAAAAGTATCCCCGGTTCCAGTTCTGTCCGTTTACAGGATCGAAACGTCCAAGTGTATATTCGCCTGATTTAATATTGCTACCGACCGGGTTGCAGTTAGGAACGAGAATAACTTCACCTTTAAGATCAATCTGCTTTAATGCATCAATAAGATGATAGATAACAACATTACCCTGAACCTCAGCACCATGAATAGAGCTCTGTATATACACTTTAGGCCCTGGCTTGTCGCCAACGAAGCGATAAACAGGCACATTTAAATTTCGCCCAGAAGCGTTTTGAGCAACTACGAGATAATCTTTAATACAGTGAGGCATGAGTTAACAACTGGTATGGTCAGGAAGCAGATAATAACAACAAAAAAGGCTGGAAAACCAGCCTTAAACTAGAGCCTTATCAACAGCTAACCACTAAGCGCGGATGAATGTATAACAAGCATTTTTTCAATTTGCATATCTTCAATAGTATGAGGTAAGCCTCCCACACCAAGCCCAGCCTCTTTAAGTCCAGCAAATGGCATTCCATCAACCCTGAAAGCCGTATGATCATTGAGCATAACGGCTGAAGCGTCCAGTTGACGATAAGCTGTCATCGCTGTTTCTATACTTTGTGTAAATACAGCGGCTTGGAAGGCAACATCAAGGCTATTGGCAGCATCGAAAGCTTCATCCATGTCGTCAAATGAATATAAACACACAACCGGTCCAAAGACTTCACTGGTAGAGACTTTAGCGTCCGCAGGAGGGTTCAACAAAACAGTCGGCGCATAACAATTATTACCTACAGCCTCACCACCACATAACACTTCAGTCCCCATGGACTTAGCTTCTTCAACCCATTCAGCCACGCGATTAAACTCTGAGGTACTAATGATTGGACCTACTTGCGTATCAGCACTCGCTGGGTCACCAACAATAAGCGCCTTGGCTTGCTCAGCTAATTGTGCGCCAAGTTCATTAATAATACTGCTATGTACATAGATACGTTGAACAGACACACACACTTGTCCAGCATGATAGAAACCTCCTTTACACAAGGAGCTCACAGTTTGTGACACATCGGCATCGGCAGCGACAACCACAGGTGCTACACCGCCATGTTCTAAAGCGCAACGAGTCCCTGGCGATAGTTTACTGCGTAGAGACCAACCGACTTGAGCACTGCCGATAAAACTAAAGAAACTGACACGCTCATCGACTACCATCTTCTCTGATAAAGAGCGGTCGGCAGGTACAACAAATTGGCACCACTCTTCGGGTAAACCTGCTTCATGCAAAATGTTAACGAAAGACAGGCACGACATAGGTGTATCACTGGATGGTTTAACCAACACCGGGCAACCAGCCGCAACCGCCGCCCCGACTTGATGCACAATTAAATTAAAAGGATGATTAAAGGCGCTGACAGCAACAACAACACCAATAGGTTCCTTTTGGGTAAATGCTGCGCGATTTTGACTACTTGCTGTTCCGCCCATTGGAATAACTGTTCCGGCCTCAGCACGGATATGTTCTATAGCAATGCGAACACCATCAACCGCACGATTAATCTCGACGATAGAGTCCATCAAAGGTTTACCACCTTCTTTTGCAGAAGCCAGCGCAAGTTCGTCTTTACGCGCCGTAATTATTTCGGCTGTTTTTTCAAGGATCTCGACTCGTCGGTGCAAAGGCAACCAGCCTGAGCGTTTGCGAAATAGGGCGTAAGCACTGCTTAACGCATACTCTACTTGCTCCGCATTCGAGACAGGCACTTCGCCCAGTTTTTCTTGATTAAAAGGCGATAAAACGTCCCGGGTAGCTGCCATATTTGTCTCCTGTAGTCATTCAATCATCAAATGCAGCGCACTCGCGCTACTCTATTGAATTTGTTTAACTATATTTTTAGGTATCGATGTTTGTAACCAACAGAAAGACCCCAAATAAAACCGTTGTCTTTCATCAATCTATAATATAGCAATAAATACAGAGACTTTTTAGCTTATAAAGCACACAGTTGCAGTTTTACAACTGGGCATTATGCTATCACCAACGAGGCTCTGTCGAATCATCTATGCCCGCTTTGTGTGCTGGGAATGTACTTATCCCTAATAAGCTATAAAGTGGACAGAGTCCAACAACGCAAGTAACCCAGATCAGAAGTGACACTCCTATCATTAACACTGAAATAGCAGAGGGAAATATCTCCTCTAACGCCAATGCAAAAATAACGGTAGAAACTATCGAGCGGACTGCCGTATCCAACACACCCACATTGTCTTTCGCTAACCACATAATATTACCTCGCTGAGAATCATTAGGTCAGGAGTATTATCACGAGTTCACAATAATGAGTTCTTGATCAGGATCAAAAATAAAGGACAAGATGACCGGTACTGCGTCTAAAAAGTAATCGACGTTGAGCGACTATTCAACCCGCTCAACAAACTTAAATCATGGCTGACCAATGCAAGCCTTCAACGTAGCTATTGTTTATATAGCTTTTGTGCCGCCATAGCTAAAAACATATAGTTAGTCGCGCCTCCCCCCATGACGTACTCGGTTTGCTGCCAAAAAAACGGCCATATTTTTAACTCAGGTAAATCAGGGCGAATTAAAGCTGTACCTGAGATAACACCACCAGGAATATGCGACCAATCAGCGCGATTCACTCCATAAGCGACTAAGGCAGACTCCGAGCCAACCCCCGAAACAAAGGACATAGTATTACTTCCCGGATGCACACCTAAAACAAAATTTAACGCGTTGATATAAAAATCATGACCGGTGTGTTGTGGCCAGCCTTTATTGAAAAAATACTGTTGCACGCCAAAGCGCTGAATATTCCATCCCGCTCCCCAAATATTGGGTTTATAAGGTACACCAAAAGGAGAATCTTCAGCTTCTTTTCTAAGTGTTGCCTGATAACTATCTACAGCAGCAGATACCTTTTCCTTGAACGATTTATTGTTAATATGATGAATGACATGGCCAACAGCCCACCCTGTTTGCTCCATATTTTTAACAATATAGTCATCAAGGCCGACTAGCACCTTTGTATATTGTTCTTTTTGTGTACTCAGAATAAGCTCAGACAAAGCAAACACCTGAGAGCTGATATTGGATTCGGTGAACTGCTCTTTGTTATAAACAGCGGCAGCATAAATAGCTTCCGCCGCCTCAATCGCTTCTTTTGACAAAGTAGGGTTGTAGCTCGATAGCACACGAGATGCCGCAGCCAAACCTGCAGCCGCATATAACTCTCTGCCCGGATTCTCTTCGGTAAACACCCACCGATCATCACGTTTCCCAGAGAACTCACCTTTGACCTGATGTTCACCTAAGTTGTTGTCTTGATAAAAGTGATCAGTTTGGCTGGCGGCATCACCGAGCATGACATACTGGCGATTAGTTGGGACAATAATGCCACGATATAAGCGCCCAAGAGACTTGTAGGCACCTAGCACACTCAGCAAACCATGTTCAATTTGTTGCAGAGCGTCAGACTTACCATCAGGTTGATGAATTTCTACGAGCTCTTTGTCTTGATCGATAAGCGTAGCATCGTAATCTAAACCGAACTCTTCAACCATCATTGATAGTAACCATACGGTGCCCATTTGTGATTCAACCCTTAAATCATAATCACCTGCATCATGCCATCCGCCCTTGTTAAGGTTAGGAACCCTTTCACCGGGACTATAATTAGTCAAGGTTGACGGTCCAGAGATGTAACCATCAAAGTGATTGTGATCGACGGGTGACATCAGGGCATCGTCATGATGACAATGGTCATGCCAAACACGGTACTTTTCATTAACACGCATATGGCACATTTGTACTGGTAGGTAATACTCTAATGTGGGTTGCCAGGCGTGGCGATCGTATACTGTGTCTGATATGGCAAAAGGGTGAGTCGTTTTGCCACGATATTCCAATACGTACATGCCTGGTTTATCTATGGAGGAAAAGTCAAACGTCAGGTATTGGTAACGTAAAAACTTACCCCAATGCTCTGACTGCCCTTTCAACACAGGGCCTTTGCCAGTTGAGTTAAGCCGATACAAAATCACCTGACCCGTTGACGAGTCGTTACTATCTTGTTCAATGATGGCTTTTTTAGCCTGCTTCGTGGAATAGCCTAATTGTGAGACTTGGATAACGGGTTCGTATTGCCAGTCTTCAATAACATTGGGGGTGATTGTCCATTCAATGGCGTTCTTGGTTTTTCCTGCAGGAACTAAGCTGCGTACAATAAACCAGCCGTTATTGTGATTAGCACGTCCATCCAACAGGCTTAAGGCATTGTTTTTACTGTTAATAACGATTCTTTGCGCGTCAGACTCCGGAGCAATAACTAAGCTGGAGCCTGTTGCTAATGGCTCAGCAAGTGTTTCACCTTGCTCTTGTATAAAAGGGCCATTCGGCTGATTCGGGAAAATGCCTGATTGATTATCCATCAGCCATGCATTACCAAACAAATCTCCCGGAAATAACTCAAAGTTAAAACCGATTTTACCGACCCACTCTTCGGGTAAAGCATCTTCAAGATCGACCGAAATTTTAAAACTGCTTTTATCAACAGGAGTCACATGCACCGCATACGAAAACTCAAAATCTGGGTAGCTAATAGGATTAAAGCCCTGGCGATCTTTCGATGGATCAGGGTAAAACATCCTTTGTGAGATAGTTTGCGTTATTTTATCAATGGTTTGCTCTCCTCCTGCTGGCACCGGGGACCATTGCCCTGGGGAGGTTTCTAAACGTAAATCACCATTCGCGGCAACTCTAACGCCATGTTGTATGATGGTCACACCGGTTTGATGTCCGTCAGGGTAGATATCGCTGTAAGAGGTAATATTTAGCCCTTGCATCTCCAGGTAGCCTAACTCATTCAGTTGCAAACTATCTTGAGCTAAAAGAGAGAATGAGCATAAAGCAAGAAAAGGGGCAGTTTTTGATATCACAGTTATTATCTCTTCGTATGTTCAAGCCAAAACGATAGCAGAAAAATAACCCGGAATTGATAAAATTGACGCAATTAAAATTCTGTTTATTTATCACTTATAGGTGCTGTTGATGCTCACAGGCTACCCGCGGCAATAAGAACTTGCTATTACACAATTATCGTTACACTTTCGACATTGAACATGCAGCTTTTACTACCTAATATTTTTGAATGTTTTGCGTAGATACTTTAGCAAATGCTTAAAAAACCTACCCTCGCCCTGTCAAAAATAGCTTTCTTGGCAATCATGCTGATTACGGTGTTCGGTTGTGAAGACCAGACTATAGAAAGTTACATTGTGGATTTACACAAACGCGGTAAATTTAATGGTGTCGTACTCATTGGAACGGCTGAAGGTATAAGCTATTCGCGAGCTTATGGTTTTGAAAACCATACACAGCAATCGTTACTAACAACACAACATCGCTTCCAGGTTGGTTCGATCTATAAAGAGTTTCCAGGCGTTGCCATTATGCAATTGGTAGAGCGCAATAAGTTGTCATTGACTAAGCCCATTTCTGTATACCTTGAAGACCTTCCGGATTGGAGCAAAAGAGTCACCGCTAAACACCTACTCACATACAGCAGCGGATTACCGACAATACCTTGGAGCGATTTATTTCAAAAAGGTACGCCAGTATCAAAGATAGAAGTTTTGCGAGAGTTAAGTGACCTGAGCACCCTCACATTTGAACCAGGAAAGAGCTATCTTTACTCGAATTATAATCCAATTCTGCTTATCCAAATCGTAGAACAAGTCAGTGGCATGTCTTTCGAAGAATACTGTAGAAAATATATATTTATGCCAGCAAATATGAAAACAGCCATGTTTGCAGAAAAATTCCCTTACCAAGGCATCTATTCAATTGCTTCGCCATTTAACACAGAAAATGAGCCTGATAACTACAAGTTTAACGTCAGCGAGCTGCTGATAAATGTAAGTTCTGAAGACATTTATTCATGGTTAAAATACCTGCATTTAACGAAACCACTTTCCAAAGATTCAATGCATCAGTTGACAGAATCAATGGGGGAGCAATCTGCTTTAGGCATTGTTCAGTGGAAAGATGGAGAGATTTATCATCATCACCATCACGGCTCTTCAGGAAATTTTGAAGCCACTGTCAGGTATGTTTCGGCCAATGAAACCTTCATTGTTATTTTAACAAATCAGAATAACGGGAATGTATCAGATATTGCTGATAAGTTTGAGTCGTTGATTAGAGAAGGCACCAACACTTAACAAGCAGATTACAATATCGGTTTTTCCATTGAAACATTGAGAGAACGAAATGACCGATGTCTCTCGAGTCAAACCAACGATTTCTGAGCTGCCTTCGCCACTAGGTAAAGAGAAATAACGTTAGCCACTTTGTTACCAGCATTTACAGCAGAAATAGCGTCGCAGTCCCTAAAAACGCAAAGATACCCACGACATCGGTTATTGTGGTTAATATCACACTGCCGGCAAGGGCTGGGTCAATGCGCAGCTTTTTCATAATAATCGGCAAGGTAGCGCCTGCTAAGCCCGCTGCAATCATATTCACTAGCATCGCAAAGGCAATAACAACACCGAGCATAAAATCCTGTTTCCATAGGGCGACCACTGAAGCAATCAAGATAGCCCAAATCATTCCATTGAGTAGCCCTATCGATAACTCTTTTGTAACGAGCCAGCGTGTATTCGCTGGGCTGACATGCCCTAATGCCATACCGCGAATAACAAGTGTGAGAGTCTGATTACCAGCAACACCACCCATGCTAGGGACAATGGTATTGAGGATAGCAAGCACAGCTAATTGACTTAATGTCGCTTCAAATAAGTCGCTGACAGCAGCTGCCATTAACGCCGTAAATAAATTCACACCTAACCAGATTGAGCGTCGTTGAGTACTTTTGACTACGGGCGCGAATGTATCTTCTTCGTCATCCAAACCGGCCATACTCATCATACTGTGTTCGGCTTCTTCACGAATAATGTCAACAACATCATCGATAGTAATACGACCAACCAGTTTATTCTCGTTATCAACGACCGGTGCTGAGAGCCAATTATAACGTTCAAATATTTTTGCAACTTCGGCTTCGGGCATATCCACGGGAATGGTTTCTGCTTCTTCATCCATCAAACTATCAATGGTTGATTCAGCGGAGGCAGTGATAAACTTGGTTACGGCTACCGTACCTATGAGTTTATCGTTTCGGTCCACGACGTAAAATGTATCTGTATCTGTGGGGATTTCACCTCTAAGGCGTAAGTAACGTAGAACAACTTCAATGGTGATTTCTGGCCGCAATGTCACTGTGTCGGTATTCATCAAGAATCCGGCTGTGCCATCACCATAGGCAAGTGCTTTCTCAGCTCGTTGCCTGTCTTGTGAATCAAGTGACTTCAACACATCCTGATAGACTTTGCTCGGCAATCCGCTAAGCATCTCGGCCATATCATCCGTGTCCATCTCTTCCAGAGCATCCGCGAGTTTCTCTGGCATCATGTCAGACATAATGCCGTTACGGACATCTTCGGAGAGTTCTTCTAAGACATCACTATGAAAATCGGCGTCTATCAGCTTCCAAAGTACGGGGCGGTCTTTAGCGGGCGTTGATTCGAGCATTAAAGCAATATCGCTAGCAGCCATGTTATGCAACATGTTACTGACTTGCACATACATACCATTAGCTAGCGCGTCATTAATTGCTTCTAATTGGCTAAATGCATATTTGCTTTCTAATGCTTCTGTCATCGCTCTTATCCTGAGTTTAGATTAGGCACTGTTTGGAAAGGACAGGTTTCTCCCCAATTAGGTTTAGGGACATTACATAGATTATATCATATGTATCAGATATTTATACCAATTCGCCTTAGCGTTTATCTCCTCTTCGGGAAATATCGGAGCTTCAATCAGATTCTTACCTATGTTTCTACAGTAAGTTTTTTAGTAGACGATGAAATATAAGGTTAAAACAACTGAGGTTCTTTACTTAACCTGAGCTCAGGTTACTTAGAGTGCAAGCTCCATGCTATTCGCTCTCGTTAAACTTACCAACAATGAGCGCTTCAACAGCTTCCAAAGCTTGTTTGGCATCGTCGCCTTCGCTAGTGACCAGTACCTCTTTACCTTGGCTGCTTTCTAGCATCATTAGACCTAAAACACTGGTTGCTGACGCCGTTTTATCACCTTGAACAAGCATAACTTCTGCATCAAAGCGCATAGCTAATTTTGCCAATTGTGTTGCTGCGCGAGCATGCAGCCCAAGCTTATTAACGATCGTGAGTTTCTTTTCTAAACGCATTCATTAACCTTAGTTGTGTTGCCCTATAATAAGGCAGGATAATATCTTTAAGGTAGAGTCTGTTGATCTTTGTTGTAACTAACTTTCGCCACCAATACGCGTTTGTAAGTGACGAATCTGAACATCAGGATGTGTTGTTTTAAAGTTTTTAGCTAACTCTTCAGCAACATAAACCGAGCGATGTTGCCCACCGGTACAACCAATAGCTATAGTCACATAACTGCGATTATTTCGTTCTAGATGAGGAAGCCAGGTCGCAATCAAATTTTGAATTTGCCAGATAAATTTAGTGACTAACGGCTTAGACCCTAAAAACAATTGAACCTCCACGTCTACACCTGTGAGATGCTTAAGATCAGGCTCCCAATGTGGATTGGGTAAGAAGCGCGCATCAAAAACATAATCAGCATCTTTCGGGATGCCATATTTAAACCCAAATGATTCAAGCACTAACACAAGCCTTGAGCTTTTTTTACCCAGAATCCGCTCTCGAATAAGCTCCGCAAGTTGGTGTAATGAGAGCTTATCGGTGTCGATATACAAATCAGCCCGTTCAATAACAGGCGCTAGCATCCTAGATTCAGCTTGAATGGCTTCGGCTAATGATTGATTTTGTCTTGATAGCGGGTGTAAGCGACGTGTTTCGCTGAATCGCTTAACCAGCATATCATCACTGGCATCCAGATAGAGTATTGTCATCTCCCAGCTGGATGGTAAGTAATCGAGTATTTCTTCTAGTTCAGTAGGATCTTTAGGTAGATTCCTAACGTCAATACTAACAGCGACTTGCTGATATTCATCAGCTACTGCATGTGTCAGCGTAGGTAACAGGTTAACGGGAATATTGTCAACACAGTAATAGCCTAGGTCTTCTAAAGAGCGCAATGCGATTGATTTTCCAGACCCTGAGCGTCCACTAATTATGATCAGTTTCAAACGATGGCCTCGTACAACTCGTCGTCGGAACTCGCGGCTCTAATACGCTTTATGACATGTTTGTCGGATAAGGCTTTTGCGACTGTTGCTAGTGTTTGCAAATGGCCATGCGTTTGGTCTTCCGGCACTAACAAAACGAAAAAGATATCAACAGGTTGATCATCAATTGCGTCGTATTCAACAGCGGGTTGGCAGGTAATAAGCATCGCTTGAATTTCCGTAATGTCTGACAGGCGACCATGTGGAATGGCAATACCGTTACCTATTCCTGTACTACCGACTTTTTCTCTATTAATGAGGCTTTTTAAAATGATATCGGCATTCACTGATGAATGCTGCTGCACTAACTCACTGATTGATTCAAGTATTCGTTTTTTACTTGTGGCCTCAACTGCACAATGCGTGCAGTGAGGACTAAGGAGGGTTTTAATTTCCATTAACGTTTAATTCTAGTTCATCAATGCCGTTTTAGTTTTTCTTTATGCTTGATCACTTGTCTATCAAGTTTATCTATCAAACCGTCTATGGCGGCATACATATCATTGTGTTCAGAGGTTGCAAAAAGTTCACCTCCATCAACGTGCAGGTTTGCCTCAGCTTTTTGATTCAGTTTTTCTACGTTGAGAATGACATGAACATTATTAATATGATCGAAGTGTCGCTCTAACTTCTCAAATTTGGTTTCAACATAGCTTCTTAAAGCTTCCGTAATTTCGACATGATGACCAGTAAGGTTTAGTTGCATATCGCGTCTTCCTCTTATTGAGCAGCCTTAGACAAGGCTTTTACGCTGGTTAGACGGTGGAATCGATAGTGATTCCCGGTATTTTGCTATTGTCCGCCGAGCAACTTTGATACCTTGCTCTGCTAACAATTGGGCAATCTTGCTATCACTTAGCGGCTTATTTGGCTTTTCAGCTGCAACCAACTTTTTGATCAAAGCTCTTATTGCAGTTGATGAACATTCGCCGCCAGCCTCTGTTGCTACGTGACTTGAAAAGAAATATTTGAGTTCGTAGATACCTCTAGGCGTGTGCATGTACTTTTGTGTAGTGACACGGGAAATGGTGGACTCGTGCATTTCAACCATCTCAGCCACATCATTCAAAATCATGGGCTTCATCATCTCAGGACCGTATTCAAAAAAGCCTTGTTGCTGTTGCACAATACAATTAGCCACTTTGAGTAATGTTTCATTACGGCTTTCTAAACTCTTAATAAACCACTTCGCTTCTTGCATATGTGAGCGAATAAATTGGCTGTCTGCTGAGTTGCGTGTGTTGCGACTCATTGCCGCGTATTGCTGGTTAATATTCAACTTGGGCAAACTATCTGGGTTTAGTTCAACCGCCCAACGGCCGTTTTTCTTAGCCACTGAAACATCGGGAATAACGTACTCTGGCTCACCCGTTATAATCGCACTGCCAGGCCTTGGGTTCAATGTCTGAAGCAGCCGGATAACATCGCGCAGCTCATCTTCTTTTAGCTTAGCTTTGCGCATGAGGGTTCTGTAATCTTTACTCGCTAATAAATCAGAGTATTCCAAAATAATAGTACGCGCTTGCGCAAGCCATTGTGTATTCGGATCGTACTGATTGAGTTGGATTAACAAGCATTCTTGAGGTGTTCTTGCACCAACACCGATAGGATCAAACAATTGAATACGTTTTAACACACATTCAACTTCATCAATTTCTATCTCTTCGTCATCAAGACTTGATAGCACTTCTTCGGTAGAAATTGTCAGGTAGCCAGCATCATCAATAGAATCAATAATCGCGGTCGCGATAGCGATATCGGTGTCGCTAAAGTGCGTTAAACGCATCTGCCAAACTAAGTGGCTTTGAATATCCTCGGTGGTTTGCCCTTGATAGGCTAAATCATCGTCTGCACTTGCCATCGGTGCTGGAGCAGATGACGCGCTATACGATTCTTCCCAGGTACTATCTAGAGGCAAATCGTCAGGCATGTCATTGCTTTCCATGGCCTTATCAATTTCGACACTGTCACTACTTTGGGGGTCGTCTTGCGTTTGTTGCTCTGACTCGTTGGTGGAAGCAGAAACTTTTTCTGCACTCTGCTCCTGATCTGCAGTATCAGTTGTTGCACTACCCTCTTCTAGAAGCGGGTTCGATTCAAGAGCTTCTTGAATTTCTTGCTGAAGATCTAACGTCGACAACTGCAGCAAGCGAATCGCTTGTTGAAGCTGAGGAGTCATGGTCAATTGTTGACTAAATTTAAGCTGTAGTGATGGCTTCATGTACTTCTTGTATTATTTTTGATTACTTAACGGCTTACCTTGCCCATGTACTAACTATAGCTTGAATTGTTCACCAAGGTATACATCTCTGACCTGTTGATTTGCAAGTACATGCTCTGCAGTCCCACTCGCAATGAGTTCTCCGTGACTAACAATATAAGCTTTTTCACAAACATCGAGGGTTTCTCGAACATTATGATCTGTGATTAAGACACCAATACCTCGATCTCTCAAGTGAATTATAATTTTCTTAATGTCACTAACGGATATTGGGTCAACACCTGCGAAAGGCTCATCTAATAAAATAAAGGCAGGATCGGCTGCTAACGCTCGAGCAATCTCTACACGGCGCCTTTCACCACCAGATAAACTCATGCCCGCACTGTGACGAATATGATTAATATTAAACTCATCGAGCAGCGCATCGGCCTGCTCTTCCATCTCTGCTTTTGAAAGATTCTTTCGAGTTTGCAATATAGCCATCAAGTTTTGATAGACACTGAGCTTTCTAAATATTGACGACTCTTGCGGTAGGTAACCAATGCCGCGCCTGGCACGTATATGCATAGGTGCCAGTGTAAGCTCCTCGTCATCAATCAATATTTGGCCGTTATCCAATGGTACTAAACCAACAACCATGTAAAACGTTGTTGTTTTTCCTGCACCATTCGGACCTAATAAACCTACAATTTGCCCACTAGACACTTCAACACTAACATCTCGGACAACTTGTCGCGCTTTATAAGATTTAGCTAAATTCAGCGCTTTAAGGGTTGGCATTAAGGTTGTTCGTCCTTTTCTTGTTCGGCATCTTCAGCTTTAGGCTTAGGTTGATAGGTTGTAACAACACGCTCACCTTCAACACCTGCATCTAATCTACTGACTTCAATATTATAGGTAATGAGTTCACTTTCAGTCACTTGACCATCCAGAGATATCTTGGCCCCGCCAGTCAATGTTACCGTGTTAGTGAGTTGTTCATATTTAATTTCATTAGCTTCTGCGGTGACTTGCTTTCCATCATCATCTAGCTGCGAATACTTTGCAGGATTACCTAACGCAACAAATACTTCTTCACCATCATTTTCACCGCGAGATACTTCAAGCTCATCAGCGTCTATCGCCAAACTCCCTTGCCTAATCTCGACATTACCTTTGTAAAAAATTTTCTTTGCTTCGCCATCAGCGTTTGAAATGTCAGCACTAATATTCAGCTCCTTCAAAAAATCATCTTTACCTGCTGACGAAGCATTATCTGTCGTCGTTAACAGAGCAACTGTCGTGATGATAGCAACTATAATAAATCTATTTAGGGGCATAACGCGTCTCTAAGTGCTTATCTAAGGTATATTTTTCAGTAATCAAATTAAAATTAAATCCTGTACCTGAGGTGACAAAGATATCACCTTTTATTTCAACCGGTTCATCTGAATTAATAGTGCGGGCGTTCAAATCAATTTCAATAAAGTCGGTCGTTAAAGTTTTGACAAAGCTTTCCGGGTTTAGACTCGTAACTTTCACATTGGTTTCAAGTTGAATGCGGTTATCTTCATATAGAGTTCCTTCATTAGCAGTCACCTTCCAGGGTTGCATGCCGTCATTGGTAAAAATCGTATACTCGGGTGCTTCAAATAGTGTAAAGCCTAACAAATCGTAGTGATCCATAGCTTTGGCGTAAACTTGGTGGTTGAGTTGTCCATCTTCATCATAAAGAGAGCTTTTTAATCCTTTGGCACTGTAATTAGGTTGCCATGCATCATCTTGCGTCGTGGAGGTTTTCTTCGTTTCCTCTTGAAGCCAAAAGGGCAAATTCAACCCTAAAACGATAATAAACAGCAAACCAATACTAATCGTGATCCTATTCATAGGCTACGTCCATGGATAGTATTGAGTGCTTCTCGACTTTGTAACAATAGATCGCATATTTCCCTTACTGCACCGGCCCCACCTTTCTTCTTGGTGACATAATCCGCTTTTTGTTTCACAAAAGGATGTCCATTTTCGACACTAAAAGCCAGATTACTGACATCGAACATGCCTAAATCTGGCATATCATCGCCAACTGACGCAACAGCATTGGCTTCAATATTCAGTGACTCCGATAAATTAGCTAAAGCGAGGCGCTTGTCTTCACACCCTTGAATAATATGTGTAACACCTAGCGAGGACATTCGTTGTTGAACAATCTTTGACTCTCGTCCAGTAATAACAGCGACTCGTATACCGACCTTTTGGATTGCCTTAACACCATAACCGTCGAGTGCATGAAATGCTTTTAACTCTTCACCGTTATTCCCCATAATGATTTGACCGTCAGAAAATACACCATCAACATCACAAGCGAGCAATTGGATGCCTGAGAGCTTATCAAAGATAGTTTGCTGAATGTCACCATACAATGTTTGGACGTGATTCATTAAACAATCCCTGCTCTTAAGAAGTCTTGAATATTAACGGCTCCAACAGGTTTGTGCGCTTCATCAATGACAAATAACCCAGAAATCTGATACTTCTCCATAATTGACAAAGCTTCAGCGGCTAAGGTTGTTTCTGTTGTCGTTTTGCCTTGTTCCGTCATCACATCTTTTATCGGCGTAGCGTGGACATCAATCTGAGCATCAATTAACCGTCTTAGGTCGCCATCAGTAAATATCCCTGACAATTGACCATTGTTATCGACAATAGCCGCCATCCCAAGTTTCTTGCGAGAGACTTCAAGCAACACATGGCTCACTGTATCTTGCTCATGAGCAAGTGGTAAAGCATCGCCGCTGTGCATAATATCTTTGATTGTGGTCAGCAGCTTTTTACCTAAGGTTCCTGCGGGGTGCGATAACGCAAAATCGTCAGAGGTAAATCCTTTAGCATCTAACAAAGCCACCGCCAATGCATCTCCCATAACTAATGTCGCTGTCGTGCTCGACGTTGGCGCTAGGCCTAGAGAACAAGCTTCTTCTTCAACTTTAATACAAAGGTGTACCGTTGAGTGCTGACCTAATGCCGAATTTGGATTGCCTGACATTGCAAT
This sequence comes from uncultured Pseudoalteromonadaceae bacterium, assembly GCA_964625615.1. Classification (GTDB taxonomy): domain Bacteria; phylum Pseudomonadota; class Gammaproteobacteria; order Enterobacterales; family Alteromonadaceae; genus M269. The sequence goes on from CAZVDU010000002.1 coordinate 80,306, forward strand.
AACAGGCGTTGCCATGCGTTTAATAGCAGGCAACAGATTTACTAATTCGGATGTTTCTCCAGAATTAGAAATCGCTAATACAACATCATTTTTTGTCAACATCCCTAGATCACCATGACTCGCTTCTCCTGGATGCATAAAAAACGCAGAAGTACCAGTACTGGCTAAGGTTGCCGCTATTTTACGACCAATATGTCCAGATTTACCCATGCCACAGACAATAATTTTGCCTGTACATTGCATCATCAATTCACAAGCGCGCCTGAAATTGTCATCCAGATATTGCGATAGACCTTCAATCGCGCGAGTTTCTATGTCTACAACGCGCTTAGCCGACTTTACGAAGTCAAAATTTGTTGTCATGACTTTACACGCTTGCTACAAGAAAAACTTGATAAGCGACAAAGATGAATAATAAGACACCTCCTTTCCATCGACCAATTTGCCGGTTGCCTCGCATTCTAAAGCTAAAGACCAAGAGCATTGCTGTCAACGCAAACATGATATAGATATCTCTGTGCGCTGCGTTTGTGTCTATAGCACCAGGTGAAATTAAACCTGGCATTGCCAAAACGGCTAATATATTAAAGATATTAGATCCAATAATATTACCAAGTGCCAGATCATCTTCGCCCTTCGTCACACCAGCAATACTGGCTGCCAACTCAGGCAAGCTTGTACCAATAGCAATAATTGTCAGGCCTATCAACAAATCACTCATACCAAAAGCTTTTGCGATAGACACTGCAGACTCAACCATAAAGTGGGCACTAAGCGGCAATAAAGCTATGCCAATAACGACCCAAAATATCGCCGCTGGGTTGCTAACATTACTGGGGATTTCATCTTCGGTTTCAGCTTGAAGCGGATCATCAGATTCCACATTCCAAGACATCCAGCTTAACGCACCAATAACAAAAAAGAATAAGACGATGAGAACAATACCTTCGTTCATACTCAATATCTCGTCAGATAGAAAATACAGCGCGAGCCCAGACACAATAAGAACAATGGGCATCTCTCTTCTAACGGTGGTCGATGAAACCAAGAGAGGTTTAAACAAAGCGGTAATACCTAATACCAATGCAATGTTAGTTATATTTGACCCTATCGCATTCCCAATTGCCGTATTCGGATTCCCAGCTAACGAAGCTGTCGCTGAGACAACTATTTCAGGTGCAGACGACCCCATAGCCACTATGGTCAAGCCTATTACCATAGGAGATACGCCAATATTCTTCGCTAACGCTGATGCTCCATAAACAAATCGGTCGGCACTCCAGCTTAATACGGCAAGGCCAACAACAAAAATCACAACGTCGACGATCATTACTTCATAGAACTCGCTTTAACATAATCTTATTATTCTCTCAAAATAGAGGCGCTTTGCCTATGCACATCAATCAAGAAAGGAATAAAAATCATCACACCTTCGCTTTTTTGAATATAGGCTCGCCATTACGGCAATAAAAAAACGCTCTAAAAAGTAAACATACACTCTTACTTTTCAACTAAAAACTGCATTATAATAGTAAGGTCAGATAGGCTGTGCACTACACTATTATTCAGTATTTTCAAACTGTTGAATAACAATCATGTCATTATGCAACTAAAAACGCTAACGCCGGTCTACTTGGTAGCAGGCTAAAAATCATTTACCCCAATAATAAAGTAGCAGCCTATTTAAAGCCCATTGGATGTTTATGTAACAAATAGTCAATACATAATGAGAAAGAACATGTTTGGTCAATGATCTTTTTTGGAGGTATGTACATACACTTTGTTACTTTTTAGGCAAATCATTTTTGCTTAAACTTAAGTAGAATTTATCCCTGATAACATATCACTTTATATCAGGACACGGAGTCGTAGTTGAACGATTTAGTCACTATTAACAATTTATATTTTAGCCGGGGTAATAGACCGATATATGAGGATATTTCTCTTCGTATTCCCAAAGGTAAGACAACAGCTATTATGGGCCCTAGTGGCATCGGTAAAACGACACTACTACGGTTAATTGGTGGGCAGATAAAACCTGACTCAGGTGACATTCTGTTTAGAGATGAGTCGATCCCTAAAATGAGCCGCCAGCAGCTCTACAAAGCAAGGCGGCAGATGAGTATGTTGTTCCAAAGCGGTGCTTTGTTTACTGATATGTCTGTATTCGACAATGTCGCATTTCCACTGAGAGAACACACTGATCTATCTGAGTCATTGATTCGTTTAATGGTACTGATGAAATTACAAGCTGTTGGCCTACGCGGAGCATCTGAGCTGATGCCCAATGAATTATCGGGCGGTATGGCTAGAAGAGCAGCATTAGCACGAGCTATTGCATTGGATCCTGAACTTATATTGTACGACGAACCATTTGCAGGACAAGATCCTATTTCAATGGGCGTATTAGTAAAGCTGATCAAAGAGTTGAACAATGCCTTGCGCCTTACCAGTATTGTTGTCACTCATGATGTTACCGAAGTAATGTCTATCGCTGATTACGTATACATACTGGCAGACAAGCATATTATAGGTTCTGGCACGCCGGATGAAATTCGTCAGAGTGATTCACCGTTAGTGCAACAGTTTTTACAAGGTAACGCAGATGGCCCGGTACCTTTTCATTACCCAGCAGAAGATATTCGACAAGACTTATTGTTGGGTGGCAACAAACAATGAATAGTTTAATATCGCTTGGCGCGTCAACATTAGATAGAATTGCTGCTCTAGGACGAGCAGCAGCCGTTTTATTTGGTGCAATAGTCGCAAAACCGACACCAATGAAAAGCTTCCCTTTGACGCTAAAACAGATCCGAGTAGTGGGTGTGCAGTCGTTACTCATTATCATTGTGTCAGGTTTGTTTATTGGCATGGTGATGGCTCTTCAGGCCTATACAGTATTAGTAAGCTATGGTGCAGAAGATAGCCTTGGCCCTATGGTTGCTTTATCGCTACTACGAGAGTTAGGCCCAGTGGTGACAGCATTATTATTTGCAGGTCGAGCTGGATCAGCCCTGACGGCTGAAATTGGCTTAATGAAAGCCACAGAACAACTAAGTAGTTTGGAAATGATGGCTATCGACCCGCTAAGGCGTGTTATTGCGCCACGTTTTTGGGCTGGCGTCATATCAATGCCACTATTAGCAATTATTTTCAGCAGAGTCGGTATTTTGGGCGGCCATATCGTTGGCGTCGATTGGCTTGGTGTCGATTCAGGTAGCTATTGGTCAATCATGCAAGCAACAGTTGAACTAAACCAAGATGTTGTCAACGGTATTATTAAAAGTGTTGTTTTTGCCGTTGTTGTAACCTGGATTGCTGTGTTTAGAGGTTACGATGCGGTGCCAACCTCCGAAGGTATTAGTCATGCTACGACGAAAACTGTTGTGCATTCTTCATTGGCAGTACTCGGCTTAGATTTCGTGCTAACGGCACTCATGTTTGGAACGTATTAGGAGAGCTATAGGATGAATAGCAGAAAAACAGAATTATATGTCGGATTGTTTGTTGCGTTAGCAATAGCGTCATTCCTTGTTTTGGCTTTGAAAGTTGCGGACAAAGGAATATCAGGCAATGGCGAGACATATAATTTATTGGCTAAGTTCGACAATATCGGTGGATTAAAAGTACGTTCTGCTATCAAAGTGGGCGGAGTGACAGTTGGTCGTATAACCAATATTACCTTGGATGCCGAGGAATTTACGCCTGTTGTCACTCTGACAATAGCCAAAGAATACGATAGTTTCCCTGAAACCAGCTCAGTATCCATTCTGACATCAGGCTTATTAGGAGAGCAGTATGTGGGTCTCCAGCCTGGATTTAGTTTCGACGATGAAAGCGGCATTTTGAAAGATGGCGACTATATTGAAGATACGAAATCAGCTTTGGTGTTAGAAGATCTCATTGGGCAGTTTTTATTTAGTCAAGGTGAGGATTAATGCTTTCAATTGATATATCTAAGTGGTCTGGATTTACCACAATAAAAAGTGCTCTATTTAGCACATTACTTATAACGTCCTTAACAGTGTCTTCGAATGTGTCTGCGGAGTTAGTCGAAGTCGAAAACCCTTATGAGTTAGTGCATGAGGTGGGCCTTATTACCTTTGATCGCATTAAACGTGAAAGAGACGATATTGAGAAAAATCCAGAACTTTTACGAGCTGTCATTGAAGAAGAATTGTTACCGTACATCGATTACAGATTTTCTGCACTTAAAGTGCTAGGTAAAAACCTTAAATCAGTACCCAGGGAAAAGGTACCTGAGTTTATTCAAGTTTTTAGAGAATACCTCATAACAACCTATGCGTTGGCATTGACTTACTATGATGACCAAGAGGTAGTATTCGAGCCTGTTAAGAAGATCACTAACCAACGCGTTGTTACGGTAAGGGCCGTGATTAAAGACGAAGGCCGCCCGGACATTAAGCTTGCCTTTAAAGTGAGAAAAAGTAAGAAAACCAACAAATGGAAAGCTTACGATATGATAGCCGAAGGCATTAGCTTACTTTCGAGTAAACAGAGTGAGCTAGAATCAATTATTAGAAAAGAAGGTATTGAAAAAGTTATCGAATTACTGAGGGAAAAAAATGAACAGCCGATCACACTGGAACAAGCGTAGATAAAATGCCCAGTATTCATTTAACACCTGAGGGCACACTCAGTATTCAAGGCAGCCTCAACACGGAATCGGTGATGAGGCTGTGGCCTAATTATCAGGAAGAGATAAAGAAACTTACTCAACTTAACATTGACCTTGGCTCTATTGAGCACTTTGATACAGCAGGGTTAGCATGGTTGCTTCAACTCAGTGGTGAGTGTGAACTTCAGAAAATACCTTTTTCCCTCGTTAATACACCTGAAGAAATTATATCGCTGGCGAACATTAGCCAAGTCAAAACGCTCTTATCATTATAGAAACTAAGCCTTATCCCAACGATCACTTCGTTGTATCATATAGGCAATATACAGCTACTAATCAAAAATATTATGCAAATTGAAGACATCAAAGCACTCTTGAATGACGCACTGGAACTCTCAGAGCTACAAGTTACTGGAGAAGGTTCTCATTTTCAGGTTATCGCCGTCGGGGACATCTTTTCGGGTATGAGTCGTGTTAAAAAACAACAGGCCGTGTACGCACCACTGTCAGACAAAATTGCTGATGGCAGCATGCATGCTGTCACCATTAAAGCGTTCTCGAACGAAGAATGGCAAAAACAAAAACTATTTCACTCAACGGATAACCAACTTTAGATGGACAAATTACTCATTCAGGGTGGCTGCCGTTTAGAGGGTGAAGTCGACATCTCTGGCGCTAAAAATGCGGCTTTACCTCTCCTATTGACTAGCCTGCTAACAGACAAAGTTTGTTATTTCTCAAATGTACCTGCGTTACGCGATATCAACACAAGCCTCGCTTTGCTTAACCAACTTGGCGCTGTTGCTGAGCGAGAAGAAAATCAGCGGATAAAAATTGATCCCAGTAATGTTGATAACCTTGTTGCGTCATATGAATTGGTCAAAACGATGCGTGCGTCAATATTGGTATTAGGCCCATTACTTGCCAAACATGGCGAAGCAAACGTATCTTTGCCTGGCGGTTGTGCTATTGGTGCCCGCCCCGTTGACTTGCATATCAATGGTTTAAAAAAGATGGGGGCGATAATCAATGTCGACGCCGGCTATATTCAAGCTAATATTGAAGGTCGATTGCAAGGCGCTAACATATTTATGGACACCGTGAGTGTTGGCGCGACCGAAAATCTTATGATGGCAGCGGCTCTAGCTGAAGGAAAAACGGTACTCGAAAATGCAGCAAGAGAACCCGAGATAGTTGACTTAGCGCATTGTTTGATAAATATGGGCGCTTTTATTGAAGGTGCGGGCACTGACAAGATCACCATCCACGGAGTTGAAAAACTCTCCGGTGCTAATTACCGAGTGCTTCCCGATCGCATTGAAACAGGGACATTTTTAGTAGCCGCGGCTATGACTAGAGGCAAAGTACGCTGCAATAACGCTGCACCTGCTACGATGGAGTCGGTACTCAGCAAGTTAACTGAAGCGGGGGCCTATATTGAGACCGGCGATGACTGGATAGAACTTGATATGCGTGATGCAACGCTCAAGAGCGTCAGCATAAAAACAGCCCCTCACCCTGGGTTTCCGACCGACATGCAAGCTCAATTTGTCGCATTGAATGCTATCGCCGAAGGTACAGGTGTTGTCACAGAGACTATTTTTGAGAATCGCTTTATGCATGTCCCAGAGCTTCACCGTATGGGCGCAAAAATTGAACTAGAAACTAACAGTGCCGTTTGCTGTGGTAAATCTGAACTTAAAGGAGCACAGGTGATGGCAACCGATTTACGGGCATCCGCCAGCTTGGTCATTGCAGGCTTAGTGGCTCAAGGTGACACCAAGGTTGACCGAATCTATCACTTAGACAGAGGTTATGAAGCTATTGAGGTCAAGCTCAATAAATTAGGGGCCAATATCCAGCGAGTAAACGAGTAATAACAATATAGGTTGTTTTTCGATTAGTTTGGTAAAACAGACACTTCAATGGGTAAGTTAATGACTCGTTCTTGCTCATTGATCGTCCTGACAACAACAAAATTTAAAATCTCACCAGGCGTTGTATTGGCAATGGTTTCAGACATTTGCACGGAGCCTTCCACCTTACTTCCATTGAGCTCTATGATCCGATCACCAATACGCATGCCACTTAATGCTGCTGAACCTCTCGGTTCCATCTGAGTTACAATAATACCAACGAAATCTTTTGCCTCTTTATCAAGCGCTTCTGAACCTTGGATACCAATATAACCTCGTATAATGGTGCCTCCAGATATTAGTTGATCCATCACACTTTTTGCCAGCTCATAGGGCACAGCAAAGAAAACGCCTGCTACATCAACAACACGATTATTCGCATCTAATGACTTGAAATTCGCATGATTAATACCGACCAGGTTCCCATTACTATCAACCAATGCCCCCCCAGAACTACCTTCATTCATAACTGCATCAGTCTGAATATACTGAGCATGCTGGCGTAAGCCATTTGCTGAACCACTTCTTTGCGTTGCGCCAATGATCCCTTGTGTAATGGTTTGTCCTAAATTAAGAGGATTACCAATAGCCATTACCAGATCGCCAACTTTGGGCTGAACACCTTCAACTTGAGGGATGACAGGTAAATTATCAGCGTTCACTTTCAACACAGCTAAATCGGTATGGATATCATATCCAATTAGTTGAGCTTCAAGGTTGCGCCCATCTTGCAAACTTACCGTTATTTCATCAGCATTGTCTATGACATGATGCCCCGTCAGTATATGCCCTTGCTCGGTCATAATAACGCCAGAACCCAAACCACGACGTTCAACTCGCTCTCTACGAAATAGAGTTGTACGAGTACCGGTTGCGCGTGTATATATATTAACTACTGCAGGACCTGCACGATTAATAGCATCAGAAAAGCTCAAGCGTTCAGGTGTTGTCGAATCACTTTCAAACCAATTTAAAGAAAAGCTTTCGCCATAGCGTAAAGCAGGCACAAAAGTCAGCAACACAGCTGAGACAACAATACCGAGTACAATTGAGCGAACCACGAAGGCTAGGGGGTTATTTGCTTTCACTTAAAACGCTATGCTTTCCATAATAGGACAGTATTAAACTGTTTAATTAACATGAGATACAACTATACACATTTAATTATAACAAGAGAAAGTAATAGCATATCACTGGAATATTGCCGAAACAAAAAGAGCCGCGTAAAGCGACCCTTTTTATCTGATTATTGATTCAATTACCGAACAACAAGATAAAGTGACGTTCTACCACGCTTAATATTCAACGCAATAACGCCTTCCCTGCCATCCAAGTAATCACTCAGTTCTCTAACATTCGCGACTGGGTTTCTGTTAACACCAACAATAACATCACCTTCAACTAAACCGCTTCTCTGTGCTGGCGAGCGATCTTCGATATCTGAAACAACAACACCACTATCACCTTGTTGTGTTGTACCATTAGTTAGCGTAGCGCCGCTCAGGCCAGGGTGAATCTCTTCTGCACTCATCACCGCAGCTTCTGCAGAGCCAAGTGTCACTTTTACATCCTCGCGTTTACCATCGCGACGAATCAATGATAACTCAATATCAGTGCCTGCTCCGAGAGAACCAACCTTCGCCCTAAGCTCTTGGAAACCATCAATATCATTGTCATTAATGGATACAATAATATCACCAGCAACAATCCCAGCTTCTTCAGCAGCAGAATCTGGTGTTACTTCACGAACAAAAGCGCCTCTATTAACACTGAGGTTCATCGCTTCGGCAAGTCCCGCATCCACATTGCCGCCAGAAATACCCAACAACCCTCTGCGTACTTCACCAAATTCGATAATTTGATCGATAAGGCTTTTCATCATATTGCTAGGAATCGCGAAACCTATACCGACATTACCACCGCCTGGCCCAAAAATAGCAGTATTGATGCCAACTAGCTCGCCACGTAAGTTAACTAAGGCACCGCCAGAATTTCCCCGGTTAATCGCCGCATCTGTTTGAATGAAATCTTCATAGCCTTCAATATTGAGGCTTGAGCGCCCTAAAGCACTAACGATACCGGATGTTACTGTTTGGCTTAATCCGAAAGGGTTACCAATAGCGATGACAAAATCACCAACTCGTAGGTCGTCAGAATCAGCTAAGTTCAACGCCGAAAGATTCTCATTGTCAACCTGCAATAAAGCGATATCACTTTGCGGATCGGCGCCAATTTTCTTCGCTTCTAATTCTCGACCATCTTTCAGTGTTACAGTAATTTCATTAGCATTATCGATAACATGGTTATTGGTCACAATGTAACCTTTTTCCGCATCAATAATAACTCCTGACCCTAACCCTCTAAAAGGCCTCTCTTGTGTTTGCTCTTGAGGAGCGTTTGGCCCAAAGAAGTGACGAAAAACATCGGGTAAACGCTGACGTGACTGCTGACTTCCAACAACAGCAATACTCACCACCGCAGGCGTTGTTTCATCAAGCATAGGTGCCAAGGACGGCAACTCATCTTTATCTTTTGAAAAAAACGGCAGTGCTGCATGACTGGAAAGTGCTGTCATTAAAACAACAACAAATAAGCTTAAAGTAACGGTCAATCGACTGACTGTTTTTCGCATAGCTAATAATCTCCAATAGGAATAAAACAATTAGGTTTCAGAAGACCCAGCAACGGGCAATAAAGTTCAACTTTTTTCAATATTGTCGGCGTTCTCTGGCTTTACACCTTCACCTGCAAATAACCCTGAGCTTGAATTTGCATAGTCTCGGGGTTGATATTCAGTTTCTACCTTCTCTTTTGAACTGGATGACTGCTGATGGCTCAAATATGTGTCCGTCGTTCCACCAAAAAACTCAAGTTTGTCTTGTTCTTCGTTACTATGACTACGTCGACTCAACTCTTCAAACTCATTAATTTTCTGCTGCAACATATCACATTGATATTGCACATCACTCACCAGATTACGAGAATCTGTAATATGTTGTGTCGTTTGCTGTATAAGCAATTGTTTGGCTGTTTCTTCTTTATCATCAGTGCTTTGCAGCTCAGATTTACTTTCAAACCAGTACTTTGATAAAAAGAAGCCAATCACGACACCTACTAGTAACAATAATAACCCTACTATCCAATCCATACTGCTCTCTCAGAAAATCGCCTTACCTAATTATACAACGTCATTAAATAGTTAACCTGTCAGGATGCATCCAATATTTTGGGGGACAACATTACATGACAATACCTCTCCCCGTTCAAAGAATAGCAACAAAGATAAATACTTATACTTTCTCTACGTTACTTCGATGAAGCATCCATCTAATGACATTAGTATCATACCTGTTCCGCAAAATATGAGGACACTTTATTTTCATTCAAGATGTAACAAATCACTTTTAATACCTCATAATGTTACTTGTGTTCATTTATCCAATAGTATAATTGTGGAGGTTGAGGATAAATGCGGCAAACTGACAATCACACGAGGGCTATATACAACCGATGTTAGACATGACGCCATGGCAAAAGTATCAACAAGATTTGACACTTCCAGACTTTCAAGAAGATGACGCTCAAGCAAACGCAGTAAAAGAGTTACAAAGGCTCTACGATGAACTGACTCAACCCAAGAAAAAGAAAAAATGGCGCGTTAAGCTGCAAAAAGCATTCGGCAAAGGCCATACAGAACCAGGCATCCAAGGTATTTACTTCTGGGGTGGTGTAGGCCGCGGAAAGACGTATCTCGTCGATACGTTTTTTGAATGCCTACCATTCAAACGCAAAATGCGTATTCACTTTCATAGATTTATGCACCGAGTTCATAAAGAGCTAGAAAAACTCGGTCAACAGAGCGACCCTTTAAAGCATATTGCTGATATCTTTGCTAAAGAAGCTGTTGTTATTTGTTTTGATGAGTTTTTTGTCTCAGACATTACCGATGCTATGATATTGGGTACTCTGATGGAAGAGCTCTTTGCTCGCAATGTCGTGCTTGTCGCAACATCGAATATTATTCCAGACGACCTATACAAAAATGGCTTACAAAGAGCACGTTTCTTACCAGCAATAGAGCTAATCAATCAAAATAACCGTATTGTGAATGTTGATAGTGGTATTGATTATCGCCTGCGTACATTGGAACAGGCAGAGATTTACCACTACCCGCTAGACGATAATGCACAGGCCAACTTACAACGCTATTTCTCACAGTTGGCCCCTGAAGAAGGTTCTTTTGGCGAGCCCATTGAAGTAGAGAATAGGCTAATCCCTACAATCAGAAATGCAGATGGTGTTGTTATGTTCGAGTTTAGCGACCTTTGTATGAGTGCCAGAAGTCAATTGGATTATATGGAGATCAGTCGCTGCTACCATACTGTCCTAGTTGCCAACACCCAACAAATGAGTCAACAAACGGATGACGTTGCTCGGCGCTTCATTGCAATGATAGATGAGTTCTACGAACGCAATGTAAAGCTCATTATTTCAGCGAGTGTTCCCATGGAGAGCTTATACACAGACGGGCAACTTGTGTTTGAATTCAAACGCTGCTTAAGCCGTTTACAAGAAATGCAATCTCATGATTACCTGGCTACTCAGCATTTGCCTTAGATAAAATAGGCCGATCTAAATTATTGGTGACTTTTCGACTGACTTGTGTATAATTCGCGCCCTGCCCAGTTACAGTCGCTTTGGGAAGCGACATGGTCAAATCGCTCGAAGGGGCGTCAAATTTGACTTACAGCCGAGTTTAGCTC
>CAZVDU010000003.1:0-15073 GCA_964625615.1 uncultured Pseudoalteromonadaceae bacterium
CAAACGTACAACCCTCAAGGTAAGCAAGTTTTTTTGGCAGGTAGCACTCACGATCCTGAAGAAAGCACCGTTTTAGATGCATTTGAATCTTGTCTAGTAGACCACCCCAATCTACTACTTTTGCTAGTTCCAAGGCATCCACAAAGGTTTGATACAGTTTATAAACTCTGTAAAGAGCGGCACTTGAAGGTTTGCCGTGCCAGCCAATCGATTACACCTGATGCCCATGTCATCTTAGTAGATGAGATGGGTGTCCTCAGTCAGCTTTATCAGCTCGCTCAGTTTTCATTCGTTGGCGGTAGTATTGCACCGAGAGGTGGCCATAACGCATTAGAAGCGGCGGCATGGGCAGTACCTATTATCATGGGAAGTAGTACACACAATAACCCTGAGATATGCCAAGTGCTAAAAAAAGTAGGCGCTATAGCGACTGCAAATACCGCGACCGAGATGCAGCATATACTCACCCAGTGGCTTGATTCTCCTCAGCATGCAATAACTGCTGGCAGAAACGGTAAAAAAGCGATTGAAGCCAATGCAGGTGCTGTCGATAAAACTATAGCGTCAATGCATCAATTTTTGTAATGACTCGCTCGACCGTAATCCCTTGCATTAATAATTTTCCTTTAGCTCGCAGACCCCAGGGCAGCGATTGCCAAGCCTTTCCGTGTTGCTCTTCAATGGCTTTGTCATAAACAGATACAACACTTTCCTGATCCAAATAAGGTCCTGTTCTCAAGGGGTTACTGTGTGCATACAAGCCTATCACTGGTGTTCTGACCATGGTCGCCATATGTGCTGGGCCTGTATCGGGTGCAATAACGAGCGCCACTTTTTGGATCAATGCCAGTAGTTGAATCAGGCTGCTCTGACCTATCAAATTCAAAGGTTTTGATTGGCAATGAGCTTCAATATCCACGCCTAGCTTTTGCTCCATTGCTGACGGCCCCCCACAAAGAATGACTGTTATGTTTTTCTCAGCGAGGTAATCAGCCACAGTTGCATATCGGTCTGGCATCCAATTTCGCTCAGCTTTACTAGCGGCGGGCGAAATAATCGCATATGTTTGATCCGCTTGAAGGTATTGTCGGGCCCAGTCATGCGCTTCGTTAGGTATTGGTATATCCCAACTTACTTCTTTTTGCGAAGGGATACTCAATGCATCAGCGAATCCCATGAATCCGTCGAGCACATGAGCATATTGCTTCTCTTTAATCCGCTTGTTGGTGAACAGCCAATGTAATTCTTTGCTACGTTTCCAATCGAACCCCACTTTACGTTTGGCGTTTATACAAAAAGCTGCGATGTTTGCTCTTAACGCCACCTGCATAGCAAAAAGCACATCGAATTGACGACCAGCAAGATCTCGACGCAGTTGTTTAAACGCTTCTATACCCTGTTTTTTATCAAAAATGATAAATTCAACATCTGCAATCGTTTTAACAAGCTGATATTCTATCTTACCGATAACCCAGGTAATTCTTGTATCGGGAGATTGCTGTCGAATACGAGTTACTAAAGCAACAGCATGACAAACATCACCGATAGCAGAAAGCCTTAACAGGCACAAATTTCGAAGCGTGGGCACTAAAATACCTCTTATTGGTGTAAGCAATTAATATGAACCAAGGCTGAAAGCAGTTCACTATGACAGATATGCAACAGGTTAAATTGCACAATCATCAAATGATATACGATCCTCAGTCGTTCGCCAAAATAGAACCTGAGATGTTTACGCAAGACTATTGGGAAGCTCGAGGCAAGATAACAGGGTTGTCAAAAGGTCGAGGGATTACGACCTTCTTTGAGCATCAAGAAAATGAGTTCGTCCTTAGGCACTACTTAAGAGGTGGCATAGTCGGGCGGTTAATCAAGAGGCATTACTTCAACACCGGTTATCAGTATTCAAGGACTTGGCAAGAATTCCAGCTCTTGAAGCAATTATCACATATAGGCCTACCTGTCCCAAAACCAGCCGCGGCAATTGTCAGTCGCCAAGGTTTATTTTATACAGCAGATATTATTCTGCATAAAATATCGGGAGCTTCCGACGTCCACCAGCGGTTGACTCAGGGTGAGTTAACACAGCTCGAATGGCAAACAATAGGGCAGACTATTGCTCTATTTCATCAATCCCAAGTATTCCATCACGATCTTAATATCCACAATATTATGTTGGATGAAGCGGGTAAAGGATGGCTTATCGACTTCGACAAATGTTATATCAAGACTGATAGTAACTGGAAAAGAGATAACCTAAAGCGCCTGCGGCGCTCTTTAGACAAAGAGCAAGGTCGAGAGAAACAGTACTTTTTTAATGAAGAAGGCTGGCATAACCTTATGGAAGCTTATCGAGCAGCCAGTTTTTGAGAATCAATTTATAGAGCTGTTGGCTGTTAGCACAATGAAACTATCTCTTGATAGTCGAATTACTTGCACAAATTTGACCTTTATTAAGCGTTTATTCATCTCTTATACTAGACCGTGTGATAAAATAACACACTTATAACGATTGTTGATGTTCACCTCAAACTGCCATTAACGTATTGTAGGTTCTCATTTTTCTTCAGGATGATTATGCGCTTTCACATTCTATTTTATGTTGCTCTTTTATTGGCTGTCTCAACGCAGGCACAAGCTAAAGGGCCATCCCCTTATTTACCGCTTAAAATATCACCCGAAATAGAAGTAAAAATTGAAAAGCTTTTGGCACTCACCAGAAATGTGCCACTGACAAAACCCTATAAAGCGTCTGAAATACTCTCAAAATTAACACAAGTAAAAGATTCACATCCCCTGTTACACAGTCAGTTAACGGCTTATATAAGTCGATATACAAAGCCGGCTGGGATTACTCATGTTGAGCTGTCAGCATCATACAACGATGACACGAGCAAAGCGCTGCCCAATCAGAGAAACATTAACGCAGATAGCAATTATCAAGGTTCTATTGGTGCCTTGGCCTATATCACACCTTATGCTTATGTTTCTTTAGGGACCACTTATGCTGATGATGCTGGTGTGATCCATACGAATACACATTTAGGTTTTGGATATGAGTATGCACAGGTTGAGCTAGGTTATCGTGAACATTGGTTTTCTCCATTTCAAGACTCAGCAGTCTTATTGAGTACACATGCTATTTCATCACCCTCGATTACGGTCAGTAACGCAACACCAATCACCAAGTGGAACTTACGCTACGAAGTCTTTTATTCTATTCTTGAAGAGCAATCTGGTATTGTCTTAGGCGATCAAGTAACCCCAGGAAGGCCTCGAGTTGCAGGTATTCATCTCAGCGCAGCGCCACTCGACTTTTGGACGATAGGCGTAAATAGAACCTTGCAATTTGGAGGCGGTTTACGCGATCCGAGTGTAAGCGATGTTTTTCAAGCTATCTTCAATCCAGCTGGCATAGATAATGTCGGTGACATCCCTGATGTAGTAGCTGATGATCCCAACTTTGAATTTGGTAATCAGCTGGCTTCATTCACATCCAAGATTAATTTTACCTGGTACACCCCTATCTCTTTTTATGGTGAAATTGGTGGTGAAGATACCGAAGGTGAAAGCAACTTCAAATTGGGTAATGAAACTTTATCAGCAGGCCTGTTTCTGCCAGAAATTAGAGAAAACTTAGCATTACGTTATGAGTTCACTCGTTGGTCGACAGCTTGGTACGTTCACCCACTATATGCTGAGGGTTATTCAAACGAAGGCCAAGTACTGGGACATTTTGGCGGTGGAGAGCGGGTATTTAATGATGATACGCCGTCCAAAACACATTCTTTCAATGCTGACTGGACACTAGCATCAGGCCATATCATTAATGCAACTTATCGCATTATTAACAACGAGACATCAGATGTTTTTGATTATTTTACAGCCAATGAATTACAACTAAGATACAGTAGACCAACTCGATACGGCTTCTTTGGTGCTGAGGTTTATGTGGGTAATAACGTTTTTGGTGATAGATTTGGCCGTATCTCTGCTTTTTATCGATGGTAACAACCATCCCTTATAGAGTCTTTCAATGTCATGGCAAGAGTTATCACATTCGGCACATTTGACGTATTCCATATTGGCCACGTTAATATTTTTAAACGAGCCAAAGAGTTTGGTGATACATTGATCGTCGGTGTTTCATCGGACACACTCAATATTGCAAAAAAAGGCCGAGCGCCTATCTACTCCCTCAAAAGTCGTTTGGGTATTATCGACTCTATCCGTTATGTCGACGAAGTTTTTGTAGAAGAATCGATGGACTTAAAGCGTCAATACATCCTAGATAACAACGCTGATATCCTCGTTATGGGCAATGATTGGGAAGGACGTTTTGATGAGTTCAATGATGTATGTTGTGTTAAGTACTTACCACGTACACCTTCCGTATCAACAACAGAAATCATTGAAGTTATAAAAGACATTCAATGAAACATTACTTGTTCTACATCTGTCAGAATTATGCTTTTGAGATTTTGAGACCACTACAAAGAGAGATACGAAAACGGGGCGAAAAAGCCGCCTGGTTTGTTGAAGGCACAGAGGTTAATTTATCCTTGTTTGATGACAATGAAGAGCGTCTAACGTCAATTGATGAAATAAAACAATTCAATCCAGTTGCAGTTTATGTACCAGGAAACACTGTCCCGAATTTTATTCCTGGCCTTAAAGTACAGGTTTTTCACGGCTTTGAATGGAAGAAGAAAGGACATTTTCGTATACGCGATTGCTTTGACTTGTATTGCACACAAGGTCCTTTATTTACCGATAAGTTTAATGCGCTCAAACAACGGCATCCTCACTTTAATGTTGTAGAAACCGGCTGGCCTAAAATCGACGATTTAATGTCAACGAAACCCTATCAGTGGGAAAAACAAAAAAAACTAAAAACGGTATTATATGCGCCCACGTTTTCGCCATCTTTAACCTCAGCAGGAGCGTTGTTTGACACTATTCAAACACTATCATCTGAACCACATTATCAATGGTTAATTAAGTTTCACCCCAAAATGAACCCTGAGCTTATGCGCATGTATAAAGGTATTCAATCAGAGTATTTACATGTTGTTGAAGACGCAAATATTGCACCTGTGCTCCAAGCTGCGGATGTTATGATCTCTGATACATCTTCAGTAATTACTGAATTTGCTCTACTCAACAAGCCTATTATTACCTTTAAGAATAGCTCACCAGAAGCACATCTGATCGACATTCAACACGCGGAACAACTGCAAGGTAAACTACATATGGCGCTATCGAATAACGAGGAACTACTAGATAAAATCCAGCACAATATCACAACCCTGCACCCTTATGACGACGATTGTTCATCTACAAGAGTCATTGAGGCGACACTACACATGCTTGAACAAGGTCGAGGGTCATTGAGCAAAAAGCCATGGAATATCATTCGTTCACTGAAGCAACGCAAGCAGTTGAATTATTGGAACCTTTCATGAAAAAGTACCTCTTCTATATCGCCCAAAATTATGCGTTCGAAGTACTTCGTCCCTTGCAAGCAGCGATAATTGCTAGAGGTGATGAAGTGAAGTGGTTCGCTGAGCCAAGCGATGTAAACACAGCATTCTTTAAACCAGAAGAACAAGTATTAGACTCAGTTAATGCAATCATCGAATATAACCCTTACGCTATTTTTGTACCGGGTAACCTCGTACCATCTTTCTTACCTGGGCTGAAGGTTGGTGTTTTTCATGGGTTCGTTGGTTTTAAAAAACGCCGTAAGGACGGTCTGAACTACCATTTTATCATCAGAGATTGCTTCGACCTGTACTGCACGCATGGTGACTCATCGACCATAACATTCCAAGAAATGGCTAACAAACATAAGCACTTCAACGTTATTGAAACGGGTTATTGTAAGATGGACCCTTATTTCGACAATACCCATATGAGGGAGCCACCAAAGGAAAAACCAACAATCTTATTTAGCTCGACGTTTTCACCTCGAATGACCCAAGCCCCCTTACTTATAAAACATATAGAGCGCCTATCAAAAGATACAAAGTGGCATTGGCAAGTGACTTTCCACCCTAAAATGGACAAAAGCATTGTGGAAGCCTACAAAGCTATTCAACATGAAAATCTGCACTTTATAGAAACGGATCAATTAGCGCCTTATTTGATTAATGCAGACCTGATGATAGGTGACAATTCTTCAATGATTACGGATTTTTTACTGCTCGAAAAACCCGTTGTCACGGTCAACAACCAATCACCTAAAAATTATCTGCACAATATTACAGACCCTAATGGACTTGAGTCAGCGATTGAGTATGGCCTGACTAAACCTGAACCTTTAATGGATGCGGTCCGAGTATTCATTAAAGAAACACATCCCTACGATGATGGTATGTCGAGTATACGAACATTAAATGCTGTCGATGAAACAGTTCGGATATTAGATTCGTTGGCAAAGAAACCAACAAATATCATCAGAAGCCTAAAGCAGCGCAAAAAGCTAAACTACTGGAAGTTTTAGTCGCTGGATTTTCTGATACACACCGGAGAATAAATCGGTTAATCTTGTCCGACTAGTTAACTTTGCTCAGAAAATTACAGTAAGCAAGCATTATGCATAGAAAAGCAATATACCCTGGTACGTTTGACCCAGTCACTAATGGACACTTGGATCTTATAGAACGTGCTGCAAACTTGTTTACCAATGTTATTGTCGGTATCGCCGCAAACCCAAGTAAAAAACCTTTGTTCAGCCTTGATGAACGCGTTGAATTAGTGAGACATGTTACCAAACACTTGCCGAATGTCAGTGTCGTTGGATTTACTGGTTTATTGGTTGACTTTGCCGCTAAAAATCAAGCGACGGTATTAATTCGAGGTTTAAGGGCTGTATCTGATTTTGAGTATGAATTCCAGTTGGCTAATATGAATCGTAGATTAAGTCCTGACCTTGAAAGTGTTTTTTTGACACCTGAAGAAAAGAACTCCTTTATATCATCGACCTTAGTAAAAGAAGTGGCACTTCATAGAGGAAGAGTCAGTGACTTCTGTCACCCTTTTGTTGAGCAGGCTATTTTTAAGAAATTTGAAGAACGCCAAAAGCAATAGTGCTTAAGCGAACAAGCAATATGCCTTAAGTTTGACACTTAGGGCAGTAAAAGCTGTTACGTTGACCTAAAACAACAGATTTTATGGTGCTATCACACTGTTTACAGCACTCACCTTTACGGCCGTAGACAAATAACTCCTGTGCAAAATACCCCGGTTGTCCATCAACTTGAGCAAAATCTTTCAGGGTCGTTCCTCCCTGTTCGATGGCTCTCGCGAGTACGATCTTTATCTTCTCAGCTAACGTGTTATAGCGTTTCCTAGAAATCGTTTTTGCACTTTTGAGAGGGCTAATGCCGGCTAAATAAAGAGATTCACTCGCATAGATATTTCCCACACCAACAACCGTTTTATTGTCCATGACAAAGTTCTTAACAGCTTGCGTTTTTGTACGTGAGAGTTGGAACAAACGCTCACCGTCAAAGTCATCCGTTAAAGGCTCTGGGCCTAAGTTAGCAAGAATTGATGAATGCTCACCTGCTGCCTGCCATAAACATGCACCAAAGCGTCTAGGATCGTTTAGACGAAGGCATGAGCCGTTTCCAACACAGATGTCTAGGTGATCATGTTTAACGACAGGCGTATTGGACGGTATAGCTCTTAGTTTTCCTGACATCCCTAGGTGCAAGATAATTGCGCCGGCTTGCGTTTCAATAAGCAGGTATTTTGCTCTGCGCTTTACTGCTGTAATTTCCAATCCAACAGCTTTATTGATGTCTTCCGAGATTGGCCAGCGCAATTGGCGTTGCCTGACAGTGATTTTTTCAATACGTTGATGAAGAATATGTGGCGTAATACCTAATCGGCTAACTTCAACTTCTGGTAATTCTGGCACTAATGTAGTTCCTTGGGAATGAAATCCGAAAGCGGTTGTTCTGCTATTAAATAAACCTGTTGTTCGTATTCGACCAATAGATCTGTTCCGAAAGGCATTATCTTAAATACTCTTCCTTGATCTTCACCTGCCATCCAAGCAACAACAACATAAGGTTCCTGCAAGGTCACCTGACTATACGCAATCATCTCGGTATTTTGCCAGTTATACGCAATAGCTGCGAGTGACTGTTCGTCAGCATTGATAATAGGCTGAACACGCCACCCTTTGCCAATGCGCTGAATTTCATGTTGCCCATAGTTTAATGTAACCAGCGGTTTATCTTGTGGCAACAAGGGAACAATACCCTGGATATCGCCAGTCGGCGTTCCAAATAATCGATCCATACGACTAAACAAAACAATCAATATCAACATGCTGAATATCAGCACATTGTTGGCACCTTTTTGGCCTAATCGAATCATACTTAACAGCCTTTTATCACATGACCACGCTTAGTCATGATACCAACAGCACTTACCTAGGCCAATAATCATTCTCCAGATACAACAAAGCCCGGAAAAACCGGGCCTTGCAGGAGACAATAAGCAAGTACTCTTACTTGATTTTTGCTTCCTTGAACATCACATGCTTGCGCACAACTGGATCAAACTTTTTGATCTCCATTTTGCCTGGCATGTTACGTTTATTTTTATCTGTGGTGTAGTAGAAACCTGTACCAGCAGAAGAAACCAACTTGATTTTGTCACGCATGATATAAATTCCTTAAACTTTTTCGCCACGAGCACGGATGTCAGTTAATACTGAATCAATACCTTTTTTATCGATAATACGCATACCTTTAGCGGTAAGGCGCAATTTAACAAAACGATTTTCACTTTCAACCCAAAAACGGTGAGTTTGTAGATTAGGTAAAAAGCGACGTCTGGTCGAATTTCTGGCATGAGAGCGGTTGTTACCTACCGCAGGGCGTTTGCCAGTGACTTGACATACTTTGGACATTGTAATTGTCTCCACATTAACTTTACTATAACGCTGACAGCCCATTATTCGCAGTCAGTCAATCTACTCTAGAGATAAGAGGGCGCACTTTATACAGTATATCCGAATGCGATTCAACAGTTCTGCGCAATCAAATTAGATCTTTTGTGATCCCGAACGGTGTACGCACCAGACTCTTTCTCTTAGTAGCCCTTCTTATCTTCTTGTTTTTAATCAGCATTTCTTGTGTTACATAACTTCTTTCATGGTCTAAATGAACACAGATCGCTGAATACCGAATTTGTTTAGATTTTAACCCGCGGTTAAACAGCCTTTCACCAAGTTCACGATCTTCCCCACCGTATTGCATGCGCTCATCAAAACCATTAGCGGCTATAATATCTTCTCGCCATCCAGACGCGTTATGCCCATTCCAGGTGGCTTTAGCTGGCGTCATACTGTTATAGACTTTTTCTTTCCATCCCTTAGCAGTTAACTTCATCAATTTGTGCGTATCTTCCAAACCATGAACCTTAAGCCACCCTGGATCAAACGCATTACCATTAAAGATATCTTCCTTACTGATGGTTTGACTAGTGGTGTCAGGGAGTTTTAAATACCCCCCAGATAGAAAATAGCCTGCTTCCGACTTTTGGGCATGGACTTGCAGAAAATCCTGACGAGGAATGCAGTCACCGTCAGTAAATACCAGGTAATCATAACGGCTAGCCATAACTGCCTTGTTAAGAATACGTGTCTTTCTGAACCCTTTATCCTTTTGCCAGACATGTTTGATAGATAACGTGCTATTTTGTTGAAATTTAGCCAAACGCTTCTTTGTTTCTTCTGTTGAGCCATCATCTGCTATGACGATTTCAAAATTGGTGAAGCTTTGGTTCTCAAACCCCCAAAGGACTTTTTCCATCCAGTCAGGAGAGTTATAAGTAGAGAATATCACGCTAATTTTCATCGTTTGATCCATAAAAGTGGACATTCACTAGATTATCCATAGCTAGGTGACAGGACAATGACACTTAAAGCAACCCACGTTGGGCAAATGAAACAATCTGACCATCCCCGACAACAAGATGATCCAGTACTGCCACATCAATCAGAGCAAGCGCAGATTTAACACGTTGCGTTATCTGTTTATCGGCCTGACTCGGCTCCGCAACACCTGAGGGATGGTTATGTGTCAGTATGACTGCCGCGGCTTGTTTGTCGAGTACTAGCTTAACGATATCTCTCGGGTATACCGCTGCACTATCGATACTGCCGTAAAATAGAGGTTTATATTCAATCAATTGATGCTGACTATCCATCAACAACAAAGCAAAAACCTCACGCTCTTCGTCCCGTAAATGACTCGTAAGGAACAATGCGGTTTCTTCAACACTCGAGAATACATTGGTTCGTTCCAGTTGCTGCGAATAATACCGCCTAGCCATTTCCAGTGTTGCTTGCAGTTGGACATATTTAGCCACACCTAGTCCTTTTGCTCGACAAAACGATTTTTGATCGCAAGACAACAAAGTGCGTAGATCGCCAAAGGTAGTTAGGAGTTGTCTCGCCAAGTCAACAGCGCTCACTCCGGGTAAGCCCGTTCGCAGGAATATTGCTAACAATTCCGCGTCACTCAACCTACATGCTCCCTGCATTAACAGCTTTTCCCTCGGCCTTTCTTGTACAGGCCAATCTGTAATTTTCATAATAACGTCCTTATCTTTTCAATACATATACCTAAGTTGTAAGAAATAACACTTCCCAAGCAAGCCAAAAACAGCCGATAATGGTATTCTTGTTTTTTTAGCACAACTTACAATGACAGCCCTTTCTTAACTATGTCTCAGTTATTAAACAAAAATGTATTGTTAGGTATTTCTGGCGGTATTGCCGCTTATAAAACCCCTGACCTCGTTAGAAAACTAAAAGCAGCCGGAGCGAACGTTAGAGTAGTTCTGACTCAATCAGCCAAGGAGTTTGTGAGCACTTTATCACTGCAAGCTGTATCTGGGTTGCCTGTTTCGGACAGTTTGCTTGACCCTGCGGCAGAAGCTGCGATGGGGCATATTGAGCTTGCTAAGTGGGCCGATATTATTCTAATTGCCCCAGCAACAGCCAATATTATGGCAAAGATTACCTATGGCATCGCTGATGATTTGCTCACTACGTTATGCCTAGCAACAACAGCTAAAATGGTTATGGCTCCAGCAATGAATCAACAAATGTGGGCAGCAACAGCAACTCAAGCCAACTTATCAGTCTTAAAAGAGCGTGGCGTCATCATGCTAGGGCCTGACGAAGGCTCACAAGCTTGTGGTGATGTTGGTGCTGGACGTATGTTGGAACCATTAGATATTGTTGAACAACTTGGCTTGCCCGACCCATCGAGTGAATTTAACGGTAAACATATCGTTATTACCGCAGGGCCGACACGGGAAAATATTGACCCTGTACGCTATATCAGTAACTTTAGTTCAGGTAAGATGGGTTACTCCCTAGCCCAAGCAGCATTGGCTATGGGCGCAAGAGTGAGCTTAGTATCTGGCCCAGTAAACATTGAAGCGCCATTAGGGTGCGATCTAATCAAGGTAAATAGTGCTCAACAAATGCTTGAAGCAGTCGAAAGCAGAAGCAGTGGTTGCGATATTTTTATAGCTTGCGCTGCGGTCGCCGATTATCGTGCAGCGGATATTGCCGATCAAAAAATGAAAAAGACAAAAGACGATGAGTTAATACTTAATCTTGTCAAAAACCCCGATATTCTTGCCACTATTGCAGGTAAACCTGATTCACCATTTACGGTAGGTTTTGCAGCAGAAACACAAGACGTCGCACACTATGCGAAAGGTAAACTTGAGCGTAAAAAGTTAAATATGATTGCTGCTAACGATGTTTCTGATAAATCGATAGGTTTCAACAGTGACAATAATGCGCTGACCGTATTTTGGGAGGGTGGTGAACAAAACTTACCAACCGCCGATAAACAAACATTAGCTCGAAACCTGTTGTCGCTAGTTGCACAGAGGTTTCAAGCTTAGGGTATTTAAACCCTGTGGCTCTGTAGCCACACTGGATCGAGATAGTGCTTAGTATTAAGGTTTTTTGGATAGCCATTCTCGGATAAAAATGAACCAATCATTGAAGATGGTAAGGTGCCTCCACCTTATCATCATCTGAACAGCAAGGAGAAGTCATGCCAGCTAGTAAACGGCCGAATAGACGTGCTCAAATATTGCAATCGCTCGCGAGCATGCTCGAAACGAACCCTGGACAACGTATCACAACGGCCAAATTAGCGGCACAAGTGGGTGTGTCAGAAGCAGCTCTATATAGACACTTTCCCAGTAAAGCACGCATGTTCGAAGGTTTAATCGAGTTCATTGAAGAAACATTATTCTCCCGTATTAGCAAAATCCTGTCTGAAGAAAAGGACACTGCCATTCGCTGCCAACTGATCATGCATTTATTGTTAGGGTTTGCAGAAAAGAACCCAGGCATTACACGAATACTGAATGGTGACGCACTGATGGGCGAACAAGATAGGTTGCGTACACGTATCGCGCAGCTTTTTGAACGCCTTGAAACACAGTTGAGGCAAGTACTGCGTGAACGAAAGCTACGAGAAGGTAAAGCCTTAAGTGCTGATGAGGCCTTGATAGCAAATTTACTTATTTGCTTTACAGATGGGCGCATCAATCAATTTATTCGAAGCGAATTTACTCGACGACCAACAGAAGGGTTTAATGAGCAATGGCAAGTCATTAAAACGCAGTTTTTTATTTAAAAAGCTGCCCTCTCGTTTATAGCTGAATCAAGGTATAATAGGCAAATCAATCTCAGTATGACTCGCCATTTACCTACCAAAAAACTAATCACCATAACCATGGCATGCTGGATTTGACCAGAACACGAGCGGCTAGTTGAGCCAAGAAAGCCTATAAAAAAGCCATATCCCCCCGTTAGAAAGATAATTATTATCTTAAATTCTATGCTGAAGGTCGGTGTAACGTGAGATTAAAATACCTTCAAAAAAACAACTATTGACACTATAGCTACTTGTTAGGTGTTTCAATCGATGGTTACCGCAAAAAAAACTATAAATGCAAAGAGCAAGTGCCCTAACCAACGCTTTTTACCTGAGTAGCCCAGGCACATACCTGATACCAACAATGCCGAACCAAACAATATACCCCATAAGCTTATTATCTGCTCCATCATTCCACAACTCCCTTTATTAGTGATGCAAAATACGGTATTCAGGTGGGCAAGTATTGCGACAAGGAGGAGTACAAGGCCGGTTAAAACCTCTGTTATTTGAAGGTATTTAATCATTTTCATTTATCCAATTAGACATATAACTTCCCCAATAACCGGCGCAAACTTGCTGACTAAAATACAGTAGAGCCAGCAAGTTTGTGCTCGACACTGAGGAGTTTAGTTAATTTGATGGTTAAATTACCTTTAAGCTGGATAGTTATTGCTCACCAAAGACCATAATGCGACTGACATAACAGTTTTCAGTCGTATCATTAAACCTAATATAAACTCTATTTTTTGTGCTTACTGCTGCTAGTGAAGTTGAAAGCATATAATCAAGCCCCTTTTGAGTTACACCTACTTGATTAACTACCGCATACATCCTTTTAGGGGTTTCCTGATTTCTGCAAGTGGTCGGGAAATCTGCTGCAGATATACCTAACACAATGGTCTCTCCTGTACCAAAAGCATTAACACTGTCAAGGTGGACAGTTGCAAACTGATTCGCAGACGATACATCCATTGATATCAATAGCATAGATATCAAAAATAACATCTTATTGTTCATTAACTTTCCTCATTATTTAATAATCTCGATAAATCTAACGCTTAAGCTAAATGGCGACGGCGAGTTGTCGTCCGTTTGAGATTTTTGTATGCTTAATGCAGTAGAACATAGCCAACTCTATATCCAAAATTGCTCTCATCACACTCTCCATTACCTACTACTGTCACTACTTGATTAGAAACTTTTGCAGAAATAACCAAAGAAATAAGAGCTTGAGCACCTGCAACATCTGTTTTTATTGCCCACCTATTATTACCGCTACAATCTGGAAGTTCTCCTTCAGTAACTCTTGCATTAAATACAAAAACGCCGTTGTGTGGAAATATATGTGGGTTAGTAATTTCTACTCTATTAGCAGCTATCTGTTGCGCAGCAGAGTTAAAGCTAGCCAACAAAACAACAACAATAAAAACTATCTTCATAAGTTTACTTCCTTTTTAAACACAACGCTTAAGCTAAAAGGTAGTTGCGCGCAGCGAGTAACTATCCGATTGAGCTTTTTGTTAGCAGCCGCATAGCGCGGTGCTGTTTGATTTGATTGGTGAACTAACAAACTGTGACGTCCATTGTTGAATTGTGTGATTGCATTTTCCATTGCCTTTTTGTTTGTCAGTAATTGATGATTAATATTGCCTGACTTTTCTGTGTACGTGAACTGCTTTTAACGCCAGTGACAAAGTAGAAAGGCCAGCCGTTTCACCAACCTAAAAAAGGTAAGCAACTAAGAAAGCTCTTGGCTAGCTAACAATTTAATATCTAGAAAATGCCATCTTGCACGCAAAAGCTTTCTCCAAGCTTTATCACTCTTCATTTTACAGTACACACTAACCATTTGCTTTTAAAGTATATAATACCTAGATGTGGTTGTTCGTTTGTTAAAGTACAGAATTTTTCCAAAGCTTTGTTGTTCGTGAGGGTCTATGCCATGACTGTGTATAAAACTTGAGGATATGTATAATTGCCACTATTCAAATTGATGCTCAACATAAACTTGCTGTGTCTCTTCTTTACGGAAGTGTGTTCGTTTAAGGGGTCAGGATGTTGATTTTGACTTCACATCGATAAGAGTATGGAATGGGTGGGGAAACATAGAATCGTTACTTTGGCAGATTCGTTAATCCCAGTACTCAGACAACAAATTACTTATGTTGGACAACTGTTAGGTACTGATTGCTCGAACCCTTATTATTCAGGGGTTTGGTTACCACATCGGCTACGCCTAAAATATAAATCCATACAATGGCAATACCTTTTCCCGTCAAAGAAGTTATCTAAAGATCTAGAAACTCAGCAAATAAGACGTCATCATATTGATGAGTCATCTATACAAAAAGCAA
>CAZVDU010000003.1:15173-61093 GCA_964625615.1 uncultured Pseudoalteromonadaceae bacterium
TATTTTTACTTACCGAATGTATTCCCAAAGAAGCTATCGCCATTCCATTGAGGGCGCTGTGCTTGATTACCAATGGTCAATCCAATCTGATAGTTGATTTGTGCAAAGTTCTTTGCTGCTTTCCAATTAAAGTCATCATTCAATTCATCAGAAGGCTTGTGATAATGAGCAGCCATAAAACGACTGAACTCTTTACTACCATCAATGTCTGTTGAGTTAGACTTCAGCCCAGGAAACAAGAACACAGCAGGTACGCCTTGTTTGACAAAGCTGTAGTGATCAGAGCGTGTAAACAAGTTCAGTTCTGGCCACGGATCTTCTGCTAGCTCTAGCCCGACTTCAGTTACCGCCTTATTAACAGAACCTTTCAGGTCACTATGGTTTGCACCGAAGGCAATAAGATCGGCAAAATCATGCGTAATCAACGGCATATCGAGATTAACGTTGGCAACCATAGCGTTTTGAGGGACTGTTGGGTTACGCGCATAGTAATCTGCACCTAATAGGCCTTTCTCCTCTCCCGTAACAGAAACAAACAAGATAGAGCGCTTAGGGCGCTCCTCTAACTCGCTAAACAATCTCGCCGTTTCTAGCATAATGGATGTGCCACTCGCATTGTCCATAGCGCCATTGTTGATTTTGTCTTTCTTAACTGTTTTAGCCAAACCAATATGATCAGAGTGGGCAGTATAAACAACATACTCATTCTTAAGTGTGGGATCGCTACCCTCTATCATGCCAACCACATTCGGGCTGGTGATTTCTTTATGAGTGCTGGTCTTAGAAAAATCCAATGTATAAGCTAAATCGAACCCTTTAGGTGATTTATCCGCTTCTAAATCTTGATAGATTTCTTCTAAAGAGCGCTCACTGTTAGCAAACAAAATCTCAGCCGCTTCTTTACCGAAGTAAGCGCTGTTTTTGATACCAGGATTAACATTAGCTGGCTGTCCGTCTTTTCCAACCCAACGCACTCTTGGGGCATGCAAGAAGTTAAGCTGATTCTGATATGGTCTCACTTTTTCTGCTGTTGGCGTGCTTAGCGTAATAATGCCGATAGCACCATTCTCTTCTGCATGTCTGCTTTTCTCTGCACCTGAACCGAAGTGTGCACCTTCTTCTGTTGGGAAAGACGCCGGCTTGCCAGAGAGCATAACAACAACTTTACCGTCAACGTCCAAGCCAGCGTAGTCATCATGAGACATTTCTGGTGCAACAATACCGTAACCAACAAAAACCATTTCACCAGAAACAGTGGCTTCTGTGCTCAAAGTACTCGGTCCAGTGATATACTGTGCAGGATAGTTAAGTGACGTTGTTTCACCGTCTTTTGTCAGTGTCAATTGGGGTGATTCTTGTTCTAAAAACGCCTGGCGGAAGGTCACACGCTGCATGTAACTGTCTTCATCGCCCATTGGCGTTAACCCATATTGTTCAAATTGAGCTGCGATATAAAGTGTCGCCAACTCATGACCACGAGACCCAGTGTCACGGCCTTCTAGCATATCATGCGCGAGGAAGCCTAAATGCGCTTTAATGCGCCCAGAATCGGCTTCGAGTGCCTGTGGAGTTGTTTCTTCTATGGTGGATTTTACATCACTTTGGCATGCTGCAAGTGCAACTGTGGTTGCCAATAATCCAACCTTTAATGATTTGTTCATGTTCATAACCTATTTTAAAAAATAGCCGAATTCACTTCAGCCAAACGCAAGCGTGTCGACCTTTTCTATACAGTAAAGGTCGACACGCTCTATTAATTCTTATTATTTTAAGCTGCGCAACGGTAATCCAATCCCTCTTAAAATGCTAGGGCCTGCTACCTTGACATCTTTTGATAGTCCACTAATCTATTGAGAATTACTGTTCTCATGACTTTACAGATGCCCAGAAAAGCACTCTACGATATTGACCAAGTCCTCTCTCTTTCTATTGACGTGTTATTGGAACATGGTTATCACGGCACCATCATGGATGAATTGATTGCGCGCACTGACTTCAATCGTCGTGGGTTCTACATCGAGTTCTCCAGTAAGCAACAGTTCTTTTATCGTGTCATTGAGCATTATCAAACGACAATATTGAATCCTATCGTTGCAAACCTTGATAGTCATCAGGGGCTAGTTTCTATTGAGAAGTTCTTTGAAGCTTATATCGATTTGGTTGGTGGTAGAGGTTGTTTGCTGATTAATGCTATAACAGAGCTTGGTTTTGATGATGACAAAATCAAAGATGTTGGCCGACATTATATTGATCGATTGCAACAGAGTTTCATTGGCTGTTTAGAAAACGCACAACAACATCAGCAAGTATTGCCTCATATCAATATCGAATCCACGGCTTTACAACTAACGAGTTATGTCCAGGGGTTTGCTGTCAACGGTATTCTATCTGTCGATAGCGAAGAGTTGCAGTTAGCGACTAGAGCCCTTCTGGGTCCGTTATCAAAATAAGTGTAATTGCCACTTTATGTGGACCTTATTTCTCGTTAGAATTCGCCCCCGATTTAATAAAACACGAGAGTTCAACGCATCATGAGCGACACAAAGCCATTGTTTAGAATCCAATTCATCAGTAATGGCGAACGTTACGAACTCTATGTTAATGAAGTGACGCAAAGTACTATGTTTGGCTTTGTTGAAATTGGTGGATTTGTTTGGGATACGCATACTAGCTTGGTATTAGATCCATCTCATGAAAAGCTAAAGGATGAATTTGAAGGTGTTAAACATACCTACATACCTATGCACAGCGTTCTACGCATTGATGAAGTAGAAAAACAAGGTACCGCAAAAATCACTGAATTATCAGATAAGGTCGCTCAGTTTCCGAACCCTATTTATACGAAAAAGTGATAACCATCCTCGTACAAAAATGTGTATTAGCAGGTATAGTTGTAGAATACATGGACTTTTAAATTAGGGACTTGAATCTAACCAAAAAAGGCAGGTTTTAAATGGCAGCAATTGGAGTCATTGGCTTTACTGTATTGATTTTGATTTATTTTGTGTTGAAAACGCAATCTCTCAACAAAGAGCTCAGTCAGTATAAACACTCTCTAAAGTCAAGTGACAAACAGGCTCGCAATACGTTAAGCAGTCTGGCCTTTCTCTCTAAAGAAATGCAAAAAATTTGTATGGGTCGACTAAATTCAGCCAAAAAGCATGGCCTAATTAACGATGATGACTTTGCGATTTCTTCAAATATTATAGAGAACTTTACCTATGTTGTATCACGTTGTTGTGAGCACGGTGATACGGTAGAGGAAGCGGTCAATAAATCCCTAGAACGTGCCACGATTGAAATACAAGAGATAAACCATTTTATCGCCAAACAACCTCAGGAAATAAAGATCCCTTGGTGTAAGAACCAACTAGGTGGTTATATTGTTGCTTGTCAAAATATCAGTAGAGGACAAATGCCCAAGAAAGAACAACCCCAGGTTGAAGGGCAGAGTTAATCGTCTTCTGAAAAGTGAATAGCTCAAACGTTCACATTAAGAAGCACCAAATCAGATTTTAATAAAGCCTTACTCTTTAAATGATATCTATTCTCGTTTATAACAGGCCCACAATAAATCACATAACGACTAAAATGGCGTCAGCAAAACTTCATCAATCCTTCAGAGAGTATCATCGTTGGCTAGGCTTTTTTCTAAGCGGCATTATGGCGATTTACGCTATCAGTGGCGTGTTGTTAATTTTCAGACCAACTGACTTTTTAAAATATGAACAAATTGAAATTCGTCAACTTGAACCTAGCTTGAGTGCTGAAGAGGTAACGAAGGCGGTTAAGCGACGCCGAGCTAAAGTTATTGACGAAACACCTGAAGAAATTATTCTGAATGTTGGTTCTTATAACAAACAAACAGGCTCAACTAAACTCATACGAAAAGATTACCCGCTCGTACTCGCGAAAATGGTCAAGCTCCACAAAGCAACTAATGATAGCCCCCTTTATTGGCTCAACATCACTTTTGGCGTCGCATTATTATTTTTTGTCGTTTCGGCTTTCCTTATGTTTTTACCACGCATATTGGCCGCACAAAATAGCCTAAAAATAGCGGCAGGGGGGGCGCTGTTTGCCATGTTAGTGGTTATCTTCGGTTCTTGATAACACAGTTGTAAGCTATAAAGCTTTCGCCGATAGAGCCTGTTGATTCCTTGCAGTATATGCTGATCAACACGCTCTAACGCAGGAACCTTTTCTGAACATTACGCCCTATAACCCTATTTTTTAGGCTCACAAAGCTTCACTCACATGTCGTTGTTCTTTTTAAAAATGACAAACGGCAAAATAGATAAACATACGCTAGTACTTGACCCGACAACCTAGCTTGCATATAAAGACTACACTTTCACTTCATACAGTCTGCTATGTCCGTTAAACATCCCATTATCGCTATTACTGGTTCCTCAGGTGCTGGAACGACAACAACGACTAATGCAATTCGGCATATATTCCGCAATTTAAGTATTAATTCAGCCTTTGTGGCGGGTGACAGCTTCCATCGATTTTCAAGGCCAGAGATGGAGGTCGAGATCAGGAAGGCGCAAGAACAGGGCAAACACATTAGCTATTTTGGTCCCAAAGCCAATGATTTTGAGTTACTCGAAACACTGTTCAAGTCATATGCGGAAACCGGAAAAGGCAAGCACAGACAATATCTACACACCTTCGATGAAGCCGTTCCTTTCAACCAAATGCCTGGTACGTTTACACCCTGGCAAGACTTACCCAATGATACTGACTTACTCTTTTATGAAGGGCTTCACGGTGGCGTTGCCACAGACAATGTTGATGTTGCAAAACATGTTGATCTATTAGTCGGCATGGTGCCAATAGTTAACCTCGAATGGATACAAAAGATTGTTAGGGATACAACCGATCGGGGCCATACACGTGAAGCAGTCATGAGCAGTATCGTGCGCAGTATGGACGACTATTTTCAATATATTACACCGCAGTTCTCGCGCACACATGTCAACTTTCAGCGCGTACCAACTGTCGATACATCAAACCCATTTAGTGCCAGAGAAATACCAACTCATGATGAAAGTTTTGTTGTTGTGCGCTTTAGACGGGAGATGAAAAACGTCGATTACCCATTCCTCCTAAAGATGATAGACGGTGCTTTCATGTCTAGGATCAATACGTTAGTCGTCCCAGGTGGAAAAATGGGGCTCGCAATGGAGCTTATTTTATCGCCACTCATCGAAGAGCTGCTAGATAAGCAAAGACGTGCAGGACTGCAGATGGATTGGCTTTCCGAAAAATAGCGCACTTTACATCGACTCTATTAAATAGCTCACACTGACAAAGTTTGTAACAATCACCGCCAGCCAATGCTTTTGCATTGCGACGCTTTCACTTATAGTCGTATAAATAAATCAAGCGATTAAATATAGGAAAAAGACATGGGTAGCGAAACACCTAAAATCTTAGTTGTCGATGACGATATGCGTTTACGAGGGTTACTTGAGCGTTATTTAGTCGAACAAAACTTCCAAGTAAGAGCTGCAGCAAATTCTGAACAGATGGATCGCTTACTAGAACGCGAGAATTTCCATTTAATGGTACTCGACCTTATGCTTCCCGGAGAGGATGGTTTATCAATTTGCCGCCGACTACGTCAAAAAGAAAACGATATGCCCATCATTATGTTAACGGCAAAGGGCGATGAAGTAGACAGGATCATCGGTCTAGAAATGGGCGCAGATGACTACCTTCCGAAACCTTTCAACCCACGAGAGCTACTAGCACGAATCAAAGCTGTAATGCGCAGACGTTCTACAGAAGCCCCTGGCGCGCCTTCAATGGATGAACAAGTTATTGAATTCGGCGGCTATACGCTCAATCTTGCCACACGTGAGATGTCTAAAGGCGAAGAGCCTATGGTGCTTACTAGTGGCGAATTCGCTGTACTTAAATCTCTCGTTACACACCCTCGAGAGCCTTTGTCTCGAGATAAGCTCATGAACCTCGCACGAGGCAGAGATTATAGCGCGTTGGAACGAAGCATTGATGTTCAGGTATCACGTCTCAGGCGAATGCTTGAAGAAGATCCTGCCAATCCTCGATACATTCAAACTGTTTGGGGGCTAGGTTATGTTTTTGTTCCCGATGGCGAAAGTGCTAGCTAATACATCCTGGTTCAACTTATGCAATTAAAGCCCAAAAGCGCCTTCGGACAAACAGTTTTACTGATAGGCGTATTGTTACTCATAAACCAGGTTTTTTCCTATTTATCAGTAACCTATTATTTGGTTAAACCTAATTACCAACAAATTACTACTTTGTTGGCCAACCAAATCAAAGTCATCTTTTTGCAAGACGTTGACAAACTGGACCCTGAGCTGAGAGAGAAGTACTTAGCGTCAACCGGGGTTCGCATATACAACGAACAACAAGCTGAGCAGCGCGGACTAAGCGAATCAACATATTACAGAGAATTGTCGCTTCAGATGTCGGATCAGCTCAACGGCGAAGCGCAGGTAAGGATACTGTATGGAACTCCCTATATATATTGGATAAAACCACCACAAGCACCCGATTTATGGGTGACGGTTCCAATGCGAGGCGTCGGTGATCTGAACTATTCACCATTAACCAATTACTTGATCGTCATTGGCATACTCAGTGTTGCTGGCGGTTGGATCTTTGTGCGACGACTTAACCGGCCGCTTCAAGCTTTACTATACGCTGCCCAAGAAGTTGGCAGAGGCAGTTTTCCTAAGCCGTTAAAAGAGGAAGGAACCAGTGAGCTGATTGAGGTGACACAAGCATTCAATCAAATGTCAAAGGGGATTAAACAGCTTGAAGATGACCGTGCTTTGCTAACCGCAGGTATTTCTCATGACTTGAGAACGCCTTTAACACGCATCAGGTTGGCTACTGAGATGATGCCAGAAGGGCAGGAGTGGATTCGAGAAGGCATTATCAATGATATCGAGGATATGAACGATATTATCGATCAGTTTATAAACTATGTGCGCCAAGACCATCAAGAGAAACCCGAGAAGATTTCATTAAATGCGCTCATCGAAAATGCCGTTAAAGCGCGATCGATAGAGGAACACCATCAGATAAGCTTAAACTTGGGTGATATCCCCGAAATAAGGCTGCGTAAAGTAGCAATCAAACGTGTACTTGATAATCTGATTGAAAATGCATTTCGTTATGGGAGCGACAATATCGAAATCACCTCTGGTTATGACAAAAAACACCGAAAACTTTATTTTATCGTGCGTGATTTTGGAGCAGGTATTCCTGACGATCAGATTGACAGTTTATTTGAACCCTTTAAACAGGGTGATAAAGCGAGAGGAAGTTTAGGCTCTGGCCTTGGCTTAGCCATAATAAAACGTGCGGTAGATATGCATTACGGCAGTATCACCTTAGAGAACAGAGCTGACGGCGGGTTGCAAGCTATGGTCTGTTTGCCAGAGAAATCGAAGCTGCTCACGCCTATGTCAACGTGAGCAATATTCAAACTTAATTTATTGTCGAGGAGTTTTGTCCATAAGAGCCGGATTTGATGGCGCGTATGTCAATAGCATCAAATCGATATTCTGCGTGACAGTATTGACAATTCATCTTCACATCACCTTCTTCGGCAACAATACCTAATAATTCTTCCTCATCAACACCTGACAATGCTGCCGCACTGCGCTCTTTGCTACAACCACATTCAAATACGACAGCTTGTGGTGTAAATAACTCAACCTTTTCCTGATGATACAAACGATAAAGCACGTCTTGAGCTTCAAGCTTCATGGCTTCTTCTGTATTTATGGTTTCGGTCAAGTAAGCAAGATGCTCGAATGCAGCTTTATCAGATTCATCACCTGGCAATGCCTGTAGCAACATACCCCACGCAAAAGGTGATTCTTTACCTATCTCTGTTCCCAACAAAATACGTGTTGTTAACTGCTCAGATTGAGCGAAGTAATCTTCAACACAGGCAGCAAGTGTCGGTTTTTCCAACTTCACTATACCTTGGTAACGCTCACCTTTCTCTGGCGTAATAGTGATCACAAGAATCCCATTGGGGCACATTGACAAAAAATCACCCAACGTCGCCCCTTCTTCCCACCGTGCAACACCTCGTAATTTTTGATCGTGTGTACCATTGATGACGGCGTAATTTAATGGGCCATCACTCTGAAGCTGCAGACTGATATCTCCCTCAAACTTAAGCGTCGCTGTCAGCAAACAAGTGGCGACCATTAACTCACCTAACAATGTTTGCACTTCTTGAGGATATTCTTGAGAGGACAGTATCTTTTTGTAACTGTTTTGGAGACGCACCATTTCACCACGGACTTGGGCATCCGAAAACAAATAACGATGGAGCTGATCAAATTCTAGCATGAACTAAAAACCTTATAATTTATGAATTTTGCAGTACTTTTTCTTCACTTACTTATAAATTACTGCTGTTTAAATCGGATAATTGAGCGACGTTGTTTTTTATCAGGTCGGCTGTCTGGTTTAGGACTATGAAAGGCCGCAAGCTTCCTTGCTTCTTTATTTTTATCGCGTTGTTCGATGCTTTCTGGTGTTTCTTCGTATAGCGATTGAGCCAGTGACGCACTCAGCCTTTTGTCGGACAATTGCCTTACCACAACGTGTTTTACATCAAAACCTGCAGGAATAGTGACAGTCGCATTCACTTCAACTTGCTTACTGGGTTTGCTACGTTGTCCATTATATTGTACCTTCCCACCTTGAACCATCTCTCGAGCAAGGGCTCGGGTTTTGAAAAAACGGGCGGCCCACAGCCATTTATCTAATCTAACAGCATTGTTTGAGGGGTTTGGGTCACTATTATTCATGGTTTGTTAAGGGAATTGACTGTAGGTTGTAATGAAGTTTTCATATAATCCTGCTATGTTTGCGGGCTATCTTTTTATTACTCGCTTTTATTCGTATCTTCTGCATAAGTTTGGAACCAAATGACGCTGGGCAATTATAACTTAAATACGTTTTGGCTGCATGTGAGCCGTTACCAAAATCAGTTAAATAAGCTGATTGTTGTATTGTTGTCTTTATATTTGCTGGCTTTCGCAGCGGAGTTGACATGGCGATTACTCCCGTCACCAGAAGTGGATGGTAGTAGTGCATCGATTTCCAATGCTCCTGCGTCTAGACAAAATGCTAATACTTTGAGAGTTGATATCCGACAACTGACTAATTTGAAGCTTTTTGGTGACCCGGTAGCGCAACCAACAGCGCCTGTTGTCGAAACACGCATCGAAGATGCACCTGAAACCAACCTGAATCTAACACTAGCCGGTGTAGTCACAAGTTCTACAGCAGAGGGTAGTGCTGCGATTGTTGAAAACCAAGGCAGTCAAAATACCTATGGTATTGGTGACAAAATAGATGGTACCAATGCCACGATTCAAGAAGTCCGTATGGATCGTCTGATTATCAAAAATGGTCAAAAACACGAAACACTTATGCTTGAAGGCATCGATTTTAGTCAAAATCAGTCAGTGTCATCAGCTTCTACACCCAGAAATAATGCAATTCGGCAAGCAAACAATAATAGTTCTCAACGGCGCTCGCCATCACGCGCATTATCAGGGGAAGAGCTCGCCCTTACTCAAGGGTTAAAAAGCAGCCCGTCAAACTTTACCGACTATATTTCCATAGCGCCAGTAAGAAATGGCCAAGGGTTAAAAGGCTACAGAGTAACACCAGGTAAAAAGCCTGAACTATTTAATGCAGCAGGACTCTTACCAGGTGATATTCTAGTCGATATCAATGGTTTAGATCTGACTGACCCGAGACAATCCATACAAGCATTAACTGCACTGCGAGAATCTGAAGCGT
Organism: uncultured Pseudoalteromonadaceae bacterium; assembly: GCA_964625615.1. GTDB lineage: Bacteria > Pseudomonadota > Gammaproteobacteria > Enterobacterales > Alteromonadaceae > M269. Next base: position 25,011 of record CAZVDU010000003.1, read on the forward strand.
TGCAAATGACTGTTGAACGAGAAGGGCAACTCGAATCCATATTCTTGGAGCTTCCTTCAACAGAAGAGACTGAATTATGACTATAAAGGATAAAAACATGAGGCTAGTAAGCAGCCGCTTTATTAAGGCTATGTTGGTAGCATTGACCGCCAGCTTATGGAGCATGAGTATTTCGCTGTCTGCAGCCGAGTTCTCGCCTCAATTTAAAGGTACGGACATCGAGGAAGTGATCAATATTGTCGCTAAAAACCTCAGACGAAATATTATTGTCGACCCCAATGTTCGTGGGAAAGTGAACTTCAGAAGTTATGACTTACTTAACGAAGAGCAGTACTACCAAGTTTTCCTCAACATCCTTCAAGTTTATGGTTTTGCTGTTGTAGAAATGCCTAACAATGTTCTGAAAGTTGTCCGCGACAAAGATGCAAAGAACTCGAACATCCCGGTAGTGGATGGGGCGCTATTCAATGGTGATGAGATGATCACCCGCGTCGTACCCGTATTCAATGTATCTGTAAGAGAACTTGCACCGATACTACGCCAACTTAACGATGTTGCTGGCGGTGGTAATGTCGTCGCCAATGATCCTTCAAATACCTTGTTGATTACAGGTAGAGCAGCAGTTGTGAATCGCCTGGTCGAGATCATCGATCGGATTGACCAAGCTGGCGATCAAGAGGTAGAAATAATCAAGCTCCAGTTTGCAGCTGCCTCTGAAATGGTGCGTATTATCGATAGCATCAACAAATCACAAAAAGGTAACCAAGGTCCAGCCAATCTTGAGCCTCGTGTCGTAGCTGACGACAGAACCAACAGCGTCATCATCAGCGGAGACGTGAAAGCCAGGGAGCGGATCGCCAACCTGATTAAACGACTAGATTTGGAGCTTAAGAGTAGCGGTAACACGCGTGTTCACTATATCAAATACGCCAAAGCAGAAGATATTGTTGGTGTATTACAAGGTGTAAGTGACAGCATTCAGGCTGAAGAAGCAGCACCTGCAGCAGGCGGTGCAGCGAGACGCTCTAGTCGAGGCGCAAGCGACGTATCTATAAATTCTCATGAAGAAACAAACGCGCTGGTTATTACAGCACCGCCGGATATGATGCGCTCTTTAGAAGAGGTTATACGTAAACTCGACATCCCCAGAGCTCAAGTACAAGTTGAAGCCATGATTGTCGAAATCTTTGAAGGTGACGGTACAACACTAGGCGTTCAAGTTGCTTCGTTGGCTGGTGGTACACAATTTACTAACTCTGGTATTCCTATCGGTGCTTTAGGTGTCGCTATCGACCAAGCAAGAGACGATGTCATTACAGACAATATCATCGGTGAAGAAACCGGCAACGTAACACCAATTTCAAGAACAGAAGAAGGCGACCCAACTTTACTAGGGCAAGTGCTTGGCGGCGCTAACGGCTTCATTAGTGGTATTGTCAACGAAGATTGGGGGGTTATTGTTCAGGCAGTGAGTAATGATACCAATGCCAATGTGTTATCAACACCTTTTATCACGACGATGGATAATACAGAGGCTTTCTTCATAGTTGGTCAAGAAGTCCCTATTATTACAGGCTCATCAACGGGCAACAACAACGCTAACCCGTTCCAAACTGTAGAACGCCAAGAAGTTGGTATCAGGTTACTCGTGACACCACAAATTAACGAGGGCACAGGTGTTCTACTGAACATTGAACAAGAAGTTTCTAGTGTCAGCGGCGCGACAGCCGTTGATATCTCAATCAACACCCGTGAAATTAGAACCTCTGTATTCGTAGAAGATGGTGGCACCGTTGTCCTAGGTGGCTTGATCGATGAAGACGTACAAGAAAGTGTTTCTAAGGTGCCCATTCTTGGCGACATCCCTTTCTTGGGTAAATTGTTCCGTTCAACGTCATCGACAAAGAACAAGCGTAATTTGATGGTGTTTTTACGGCCTACTATTATTCGTGATGGCGCAACCCTTAATCGTATCAGCCATTCAAAATATAACTTCATTCGTGCTCAGCAGCTCGAAAAAGAGGCGAAAGGTGTTCCATTAATGCCTGGGCTAACGACACCAACACTACCAGATTGGGAAGATGCTCAAACTGTACCGCCTGCTGTTGAAGAGTATTTACAGAATAAAAAAGAGAATGAAAAGAAAGGTAAACGCAAAAAGGACAAGAGTAACTAATGTCAGCATTAGAGACTAACGAAACGCTTGAGCAAGACTTGCTGCAGGCAGACGAAGCCGAAGACGAAAGCACTGAAATTGAGGAGCCAGGTTACAAGCAGCTCAGTTTTAGTTTCGCCAAACGCCATCATGTTATTTTAGAGCCTGCTGACGAACCTGTTACCTTATACCATACCTCTGAAACACCCTTCCATGTGTTTGCAGAGGTAAGGCGTTTTCTTGGACAACCTTTTAAGCCCAAGTTAATTGATGTCAATAAATTCGAAGATATACTCACAAACGCTTTCCAAAGAGATTCATCTGCTGCCAAGCAATTGATGGAAGATATCGGTAATGAAAGTGATTTATTTGCCCTCGCAGAAGAATTACCAGAAACCGAAGACTTACTCGAAAACGAAGATGATGCGCCGATAATTAAGCTCATCAATGCAATGTTAGGTGAAGCTATTAAAGAAGGTGCTTCGGATATTCATGTCGAAACCTTCGAAACCCAACTCGTTGTCCGCTTCCGTGTTGATGGTGTTTTAAGAGAAATACTCAGACCTCATCGCAAAATGGCTTCAATGTTAGTATCACGTATTAAAGTCATGGCGAAACTCGATATTGCTGAAAAGCGAGTCCCGCAAGACGGCCGTATTACCTTACGTATAGCGGGTAGAGCCGTTGATGTTAGGGTAAGTACGATGCCATCAAGCCATGGTGAGCGTGTAGTACTGCGTCTTCTTGATAAAAATAGTGTACGCCTAGACCTTGAAGATCTGGGGATGACGCTAGACAATCGAACTAATTTTTCAGACCTTATCCGCAAGCCGCATGGCATTATACTGGTAACAGGGCCTACTGGGTCCGGTAAAAGTACAACTTTGTATGCTGGATTGTCAGAGATAAACTCGAAAGATCGCAATATTTTAACGGTTGAAGACCCTATTGAATTTGACCTCAATGGTATTGGTCAAACGCAAGTAAATCCTAGAGTTGATATGACTTTTGCTCGCGGTTTACGTGCTATCCTCAGACAAGATCCTGATGTGGTGATGATCGGTGAGATTCGAGATCTAGAAACGGCACAAATCGCTGTTCAAGCCAGTTTAACAGGTCACTTGGTACTGTCGACATTACACACCAATACTGCCTCTGGCGCTATTACTCGCTTAGAAGATATGGGGATAGAACCCTTCTTACTCTCATCGAGCTTACTTGCTGTATTATCGCAACGTTTGGTAAGAACACTATGCCCCGATTGCAAAAAACCTCACGAACCATCAGAACATGAATGTGGCATATTAGGTATTCCTACAGATAAAGCTAACGATAATATTGTTTTTAGGCCTAGCGGTTGCACTGCTTGTAATCATACGGGTTATCGCGGAAGAACTGGCATACACGAGTTGCTCATTGTCGATGAAAAAGTACGAGATTTAGTGCATGCTGGTCGCGGTGAACAAGCGATAGAGAAGTACATTAGAAAGGAAACAATGAGTATTAGGGAAGATGGATGTCAACGCGTGTTGAAGGGTGAAACTGCGCTCGAAGAAGTGCTTCGTGTGACTAGGGAAGAATAACGTTGGCTGCATTTTCATATAAAGCGCTGGATAAAAAAGGCAGCAATAAATCAGGTGTGTTAGAAGGTGACAATGCACGCCAGGTACGTCAACAACTGCGGGAAATGGGATTAATACCGCTTGAGTTAGAGCAAGTTGCCGAAAAGGAAAAAAAGCAGAACAAAGGCTTTTCACTGTTTAAACCGAGAATATCAACATCTGATCTTGCTCTGCTAACACGCCAACTCTCGACGCTCATTGAATCAGCATTACCTATCGAAGAAGCGCTTCAAGCCGTTGCAGAACAAAGCGAAAAGCCACGTCAAAAGAACATGATGATGGCGGTTCGCAGTAAAGTTGTTGAAGGGTACACCTTAGCCGACAGCATGGCAGAATTTCCACACGTCTTCGATAATCTGTACTGCGCCATGGTTGCAGCCGGTGAAAAATCCGGTCATTTAGATACTGTCTTGTCGAGGTTAGCTGACTATACAGAAAAAAGGCAACAAACAAGAAGTCAGATTATCCAAGCGATGGTTTATCCATCAATCATGATGTTCTTTGCTGTCGGTATCATTATATTGTTGCTTGTCATTGTTGTCCCCAAAATAGTCGGGCAATTCCAACAAAATGGACAAGACCTGCCTGGTATTACACAGTTCTTAATCGACATTAGTGACTTTTTAATAGCCCACGGTATATGGCTGGCGTTAGCGATTGTTTTCGCTATATTTGCAGTCCAGCGACTGTTAAAGCAACCTTCTGTACAAGCGAAATATCACAAGTATTTATTAAACGTTCCGTTAATAGGAAAGATATCCAGAGGTATTAATACGGCCAGGTTCGCCAGTACCTTAAGTATTCTGACATCAAGTGCTGTACCCTTACTCGAAAGTATGCGAATTGCAGGCAATGTGCTTGAAAACATTCATATTAAGAAATCAGTGTCTGAAGCATCAGTTAACGTAAAAGAAGGGTCCAGCTTAAGAGCCTCTCTTGAAAAAACTAAGATATTCCCTCCCATGATGATGCACATGATTGCCTCTGGGGAAAAGAGCGGTGAATTGCAACAAATGCTGTCACGTGCTGCAGATAATCAAAATAGGGAATTCGAGACCACAATTAGTGTCTCATTAAAAATATTCGAACCTCTGCTTATTGTAACAATGGCAGGTGTGGTTCTCTTTATCGTCATGGCCATTTTACTACCTATTTTGGCCCTTAATAACGTGGTAGGTCTTTAATGAAAACATTTAATCGCGCCCAGTCGGGCTTTACACTCATCGAAGTTATGATCGTACTTTTGATCATAGGCATTATGGCATCAGTTGTTGCACCGAACATCTTAGGTAACCAAGAAGTCGCTCAATTGAAGAAAGCTGCTGTTGATATTCAACAACTTGAAAGTGCAGTAGAAATGTACAAGCTCAGAACAAATAGCTTCCCTAGTACAGAACAAGGATTAGATGCACTTGTCACTGTGCCTACATCCGACCCAATCCCTAGAAACTATCCAGAAGATGGTTTTATTAGGCGTTTACCGCAAGACCCATGGGGTAACGATTATCAGTTAGTCAGCCCTGGAGAGCTTGGCCGTATCGATATTTTTTCCAATGGTCCTGATCAAGAGCCGGGCACTGATGATGATATCGGTAATTGGAATATCAACGACTACCTCAAGTAACTAAAACACCATGCTGACGACACGACACCAACAGCGAGGCTTCACATTACTTGAAGTTATGATTGTATTGTTAATCGTCGGCATTCTCGTCAGCTCAGTTGTTTACAACAGTTTTTCAGTCAATCAAGAAGAGTTACTTAAGAAACAGGCACAACGCCTGCAAGTTGTTGTAGAAACAGTCTCTGAATTTGCCATACTGAATCAGCTTGAAATGGGTATGCGTATAGAGCCAGACAGAGGCGAATACTTTTTTATGGTCCTGGACGAAGAGCAGCAATGGCAGCCTTTTGCTGCAACAACTGTCTTTGAACCCTATCAGCTTCCAGAAAATTTCGGGCTAGAACTGCAACTTGATGATTTACCTTGGATAAGCGAAGACAGTTTATTCGAAGACAATACTATTTTTGATGAAAAACTATCTCTCGACGACAAGGACGTAAGAATCGGCGAAGACGATGAACCACCGCCACCACCACAAGTACTGTTATTTTCCAGTGGCGAGATTACGCCTTTTAGTATGATTTTAAAATACGAACCTAACTTTGGGGATGATGAGCCTGTCTACTTCCGTGTGAATGGGGAAGAATATATACCACTAACAATCGAAGGTCCTCTGGACGTATTATGAAACAACGTGGTTTTACATTACTCGAGGTCATGGTTGCCCTATTGATTTTCGCCTTAACAGGCACCGCAGTCATGAAATCAGCAAGCGAAAACTTAAGGGGTGTAGGTTTAATAGAACAGATGACTTTTGCGACATGGGTTGCTAATAACAGACTAACACAAGTTAATTTCGAACCTGCCTGGCCACCAAAGAATGACGAAAAAGGCAGTATGGATATGGCAAACACAACTTTCTATTGGCAACAAAAAGTAACAACGACATCCGACAACGACATACGCGCTGTAGAGGTTATTGTCAGTGAAGATGAGCAATTCGAATTCCCCATTACGTCGGTGACGAGTTTCGTTTCCAGACCAGATATTGGTCAATAATACGCTATGTTGCACGACGTTCGACAAAGTGGCTTTACACTACTTGAAATCTTAGTTGCCATGGCGATTTTTGCGCTTATCGGCCTAGGTTCATACAGCGTTTTGACAACAGTCCTAGACAGCGATGAAATATCTAAAACCCGAACCCAAAAACTCCAAGCTATGCAGCGTGCAATGATATTTATTGAACGCGACATTACCCAAGCTATGCCTAGAGCTGTGCGTGTTAATGGTGAACAGAACGATGTCGTCATGACAGGAGGCGAAGACGTTTTAGACAGTGAAGCCGATGGTATCGCTTTTGTGCGTGGAGGCTGGCAAAACCCACAACTCGTATTGCCTCGGAGCACGCTACAAGCGGTTGGTTATCGATTGCAGGAAGGTCAGCTGCAGCGTGTTTTTAGTAACTATGTTGATAACGTGATTGGTGCTGAGCCTAAAGTCAGAACCTTACTTAACGATGTAGAAGATTTTCAAGTGCAGTTTCTATTGTCAGCAACACGGGCATTGAACAACAACAGTAACGAAGACAATGATGGATGGAATGACAGCTTTACTGGAACAAGCATTCCAGCAGCAATTGCTGTAGAGATAACAACCGCTGATTTTGGTCTAGTACGCCGTGAATTTATCGTTGTGGGGGATAACTGATAATGCGGTCGCGGCTTCATCGTCAAAAAGGCGTTGCACTTATCATCGTCGTACTAGTTGTTGCACTTGTCGCTGTTGTAGCAACTGAAATGGGTGCTCGCCTACAACTTCAAGTACAGCGAGCGATTAATATCAGAGACAGTAATCAGGCATACTGGTATGCAGTAGGTGCTGAACAATTCGCCATCAAATCAATTCGACAAATCATAGAGCCTGGTGAGCCAGTTCATTTAAATCAACCTTGGGCACAAGCAGATCTTCAATTTCCTCTTGAAGGTGGTGGCATACAAGCAACGATTACGGATATGCAAGCGTGCTTCAATGTCAATGCACTGCAAGTTGCGAGTACGAACAATAACGGACAAAATACTGAACTCGAAGCACGACGGGATGCTTTCTTCCGTTTGATACAGGGCATCGATGCTGAGGTTCCATCACTCGAAGCCGAGACATTAAGAGACTCATTAGTCGACTGGCTAGATGCCGATAATGACATTCACGGAAGTTTCGGTGCAGAAGACAGCGAATACCAGTCACGAAGAGCACCCTATCTCGCTGCCAATAATTTAATGAGTCATAGGTCCGAGTTACGCCTCGTTAACGGCGTCAGTCCTGAATGGATAAACGCACTCATCCCTTTTGTCTGCGCCATTCCACAAAATAATGAACTTAAGATAAATATTAATACAATAACTGACGAGAACGCTGTTATTCTTCAAGCGGTTTTAAATTTACCCAATCTCAGTGATGCACAGAGTTTATTGTCATCACGACCCAGAGACGGCTATGACCAAATCCAAGACTTCTTTCAAGAGCCAGAGGTCACAACACTTAGCTTAAGTGATGAACAGCAAGCATGGTTTGATATAACTACAGAATATTTTATTTTAGACACCAAGACCCGTTACAATGACGCCATTTTCAGCATGTCGTCTGTAATACAGATAGATAATGATAGAATTTCGGTCTTGAGACGGGAATTTGGAGGCAGTAAGTGAACGAACAACTCGTGATTAGGTTAGGGACAGAATTAACAGATCCTATTTATTGGATTGTTTGGTCTCTTGCTGAGCAGGAGATCATTGCTTCAGGAGAACTACCAGATTCGGCCGCATTAGGTTCATTAACAGAACGCGCAGGCAACCGCTCCGTCATCGCTTTGGTGCCAACGAGTGAAGTCTCACTGCGGACAGTCACACTGCCGGCTAAAGCAAGTCGCAAAGTACTGGCTGCAATCCCCTACATGTTAGAGGAAGAAATCTCTGGTGAAATAGACGACCAGTTTTTCGCCCTAGGTCAAAAACAAGCTGACCAACAACAAGTCGCCATTGTTGAGAAGACAAGAATTGAGCAGTGGCTGCAAGTAATGAAAGGTGCCGAATTACATTGCAGCAAACTCGTACCAGATATTTTAGCGCTTCCTCAAACTGACGAGCAATGGTCAATACTTGAGTTGGGCAACCAACTGCTGCTCAGGCAAGATGAGTGGAAGGGTATGCAAGGTGAGAGTGATTGGATGTTACCAACAGTGTCTCACTTCGTATCACAGCAAGAAGACGAGCTAACGATTGCCAGTTACAGTGAAATAGAATTGCCAGAATTCGATAACGTAATTATTGCACCTCAGCAACTCGAAATGCCTATGCAGGTTCTGGCTAAAGAGGCATTAACATCATCATTTAACTTATTACAAGGTGATTATAAACCTAAGAAGGAGGCTTCCGGTGCTTGGAGAAAATGGCGTGTTGCAGCCATCTTGGCAGGTATTGCTGTTACAGCCAGTTTAGTTGATAAAGCCGTAACACTTAACCAACTCAAAAATGAAGAGGCGCAGGTTTGGACAGACATTCAACAAACCTTCAAGGCAACATTCCCCGAAGTACGGCGTGTAACTAAAGCAACAATTCAACCAATGATGCGCCAAAAAATGAAAGAGCTTGAAGACAGGAGTGGTGGCAGTACATCAATGCTAGTCATGCTATCTCAACTGTCTGATGCTTTCGCACAAAGCCAGGTGAAACCACAGTCTATGCGTTTTAATAGTGAACGGGCTGAAATTCGTTTACAGGCGGTGGGTTCCTCTTTCGATGCACTGCAAAAATTCAGTCAAGCAGCAGAACAAGCGGGCTTTACTGTACAGCAAGGCGCTGTAAATAATCGCGACAACCAAGTTGTCGGTTCAATGACAATTAGGAGTTAAGGTCGACATGGACGAGCTTAAACAAAGATATGCTAACCTCACCGAAAGAGAACAATGGTTAGTCAAAATAGTCGGTGTAAGCGTTACTATTGCATTACTTTACTCAATGATCTGGTCACCACTAGTGACTGCTGTAGAGAAAAGCGAACGCACACTAAAGTCGCAACAGAATGTGCTGCAAACAATGCAAAAAGACAGTAAACGTGCGATGCAGTTAAAAGCCAGCGGCAGCAGAAATACATCACTAAGTGGCTCCTTAGCACAGGCAGTGAACGGAACAGCGAATACTTTATCAGTATCTATTTCACGCATGCAGCCACAAGGTGAGGAACTCATTGTATGGGTTGATGAAGCCCCATTTGATAGCCTTCTAGCCTGGTTTCAAGCAATGGAATCCCGAGGTGTACGAATATTAGATGCTGATGTGATTGAAACGAATAAGCCAGGACTTATAAAGGTCCGACGTTTACAGGTGGGTAAATCTTAATGTTGAAAACACGTATTCAATGGATAGCACTTGCCATTGTCACCTACCTCGCCTTCTTAATTGTTTATCTTCCCGCTAAACAGGTGACGAGCAGGTTAACTTTACCCGATAATACAAGCTTGCAGGGAGTGTCTGGTTCCATTTGGAATGGTAAAGCACAACGAGCCATAGTCCAAGGCGTAGAGATGCAATCACTCGAATGGTCCTTAAGCTTTTTACCCTTAATTACACAACGTATCAGTGCTGACATTAAGTTTGGTAATATACGCGATGCCGGTATCGTATCTGCTGCAGGCCATGTATCCATTAAAGGCCAAGCTTACGATGCAAGCGATTTAACCTTGTATACACCGGTAACACAGCTGGTTAACCGATTCACATTGCCCTTCCCCGCTGATATTGGGGGACGATTGAAGATTGAACTCGACGAAGTTAGTTATGATGAATATTGTACCTTACTGTCAGGCAAGGCCGAATGGTTAAGTGCCAGTGTAAATGCATTCAATACTGCTGTCGATCTTGATTCAATATCAGCACAACTTGGTTGTGAAGAACAGCAGATAGCCCTCGATATCCAGCAACCCAATGTACTAGGGTTGGCTGCGAAAGCAAAAATCGATGCCAAAGGTAAATTTAGTATTGACGGAAAGTTCAAGCCTGATGACAGCTTGCCTGCACAAATAAAAGAGGCTGCCTCTTTCTTTGGGCAACCTGATAGCAGTGGTTTCTATGCACTAAAATTTTAACTACCCGAGTGATTCGTCACCGGGTTCATCAATATTTCATCGATTAACTCACGATAGTCAGCTGTTGCTAACCACTGCTCTACCACACGATCTGGTTGCTGGCTATCTGGATTCAACACCGCTAACTGATGGGCGATACCATAGGTTGCTGAGGCTTCTAAGATAATCAAGCTGTCATCAACAAAGAGCGTTTTCTCAGAGTTAAAGCCAACGCGTTGATGTAGTCTTTGCCACAATAACTGAGACTCTTTACTAACCCCGAATTCATGCGTCGAAATTAACGTATCAATATGCTTATCTAGCTGTGTTCGCTCAACTTTTAAAGACAGGCTGTCTGGGTGCGCATTAGTTACCAACACAACCTCTCGTCCACTCTGATGTAACGCGTCTAAAAAAGGCAATGTATCCGGCCTCAAGCTGATTAAGTGTTGGATCTCTCGCTTTAAACGGCGAATATCCAAATCTAACCTACCACTCCAGTAGTCTAAGCAGTACCACTCAAGTTGTCCTGCGACTCGCTCATACTCAACTTTCATTAATTGATGAGAGCGCTCAAGCGAGATGCCTTGCTTCGCAGCCCATTTTTTAGGGACATATTCCATCCAGAAATGATTGTCGAAATGAAGATCGAGTAAAGTACCATCCATATCGAGTAAGACAGTGTTGATTTCCTTCCAAGGCAGCATAGGCATTTATAAGTAGACAGGTTATAGTGCATATAGGCATTCTAGCGTGATAGATAGATGAGTAAAATAGATCCTGACAAACCTCTTCCAATAATTCATCAAACGCGTGTCGTTGCTAAAAGTAATCTTTTTCGTATTGAACAGTTAGATCTTGAGTTTTCCAACGGTGAAAAACGCCAGTTTGAGCGTATGGGCGGTACTGGTCGTGGAGCTGTTATGATAGTGCCGTTTATAGACGAAGAGACTGTACTACTCGTTCGTGAATATGCTGCAGGTACACACTCCTACCAACTCGGCTTTCCCAAAGGGTTAATTGATCCTGGCGAAACACCGGTACAAGCAGCAAACAGGGAACTAAAAGAAGAAGTTGGTTATGGCGCCAAAAACCTTTTTCCATTGCATACTGTCTCGATGGCTCCAACTTTTTTCAATGCAACTATGCACATCTTGATAGCAACAAACTTGTACAATGAGCAGTTAGTTGGAGACGAGCCGGAACCACTAGAAGTCGTTCCATGGTCAATAAAAAATAGCCAAACCTTGCTGGACAGAGCAGATTTTGCCGAAGCACGCAGTATAGTAGCACTGTTAATGGCAGAGAAATGGAGCAACGAAAAAAGTGCCACCAAATAACCTTACTCAGCTTTTAGATTTAGCCAAATCAACAGCGATACAAGCTGGTAAAGAAGTTCTCAAGATCTATAACAGTGGAAATTACGACAGCTACGCCAAAGATGATGAATCTCCCGTAACGTCGGCTGACTACAAAGCTAACGAAATCATTAGTGACGCATTACGCCAACATCAGACAGATATCCCTATCATGTCAGAAGAGACCAATAATGGCGATTTGGAAGCGCGCAAAAACTGGACTCATTATTGGCTTATTGACCCTATAGACGGTACCCAAGAATTTATCGCCGGCAGTGGTGACTTTGCCATTAACATTGCTTTGATCAGTGAAAACCAACCCGTACTTGGCGTCATATACTGGCCAGTGGGCGATACCTTATATTATGCGACGAAAGGGCAAGGTGCGTTCAAGCAAACCAGCGACGGAATTCACCCTATTCATGTTAGAAAGCTCGACGACCCAACGACTGATGATATCATTATAGCGATTAGCCGAAGGCAGTCGAAAGAGCAATTATTGTCAAAAATGAGTGAAGAGAGAACATACGAAACAAAACCACTCGGTAGCTGCTCGTTAAAATCTTGCTTTATTGCCGAAGGTAAAGCCGATATCTACTTGAGATTAGGCATCACTGGCGAATGGGATACAGGTGCTCCTCAGTGCATAGTTTCTGAAGCTGGCGGTAAAATTTTAGCGGCAAACTTTGAACCTCTGACTTACAATAAGCGCCAAACGTTAACCAATCCAGATTTCGTTGTGTTAGGCGACCAAAGAGTCGATTGGCGCAGTATCGTCCTCCATCAATTATAGGATTAACATGAATAACTTCCGTTTACTGACTTTGTTGTCTCTTCTCTCATTTCAATCATTAGCTGGATGGCAATTAAATGGCGAGGCATCTAATGTTAATTTTCTCAGTACGAAAAAGGCACACATCACTGAAAACCATCACTTCAAATCGATAAGTGGTCAAGTCACAGACAAAGGCGCTTTTTCTTTAAACATTGATTTATCTTCCGTAGAAACGAATATCGGTATTCGCAATGAGCGCATGCAGAAATGGCTTTTCGAAACGACATCTTATGCAGACGCCAATATCTCTGCTAATGTGTCAGGTGTATTAAAAGAAGCTAAAAAAGATAGCGTTACTAAAGCGACGGTAAACGCTATTCTCGATTTACACGGAATACAAAAAGAAGTTGCAGTTGATGTACTTGTATCGAATGTCGACAACGACTACCTAATAGTCAGTACAATTAATCCTTTGCTGATTCAGGCAAGTGATTACAAACTCGTACAAGGCATTGCAAAATTACGAGAATTAGCAGGATTAGACAGCATTGGTTTAGCTGTGCCGGTGACCTTTAATTTGGTATTCGAACAATAAAAGCGCAGCGCTAAGGGTTAGTATGTTGAATTTACGCGTCAATGTACTCTCCCTCATCACATTCATACTCATCTACTCATCGGTTGTTTATACACAACCATGCCATGCTTTGGGTAATGAAGATAAGCCAAACATAGTTTTTGTCATACCTGCTGATGAAGGGTTTCATTTTTGGGACAGCGAGATAAACTTTGCAAAAGCTGTAGCTCAAACGCATGGGTTTGAACTGAATATAGTCCACACCCCTAGAAAGTATCGCAACCGCTTTGACGTGGTCAATTTTGTAAAAAATACGCTCGACGGTTTACCCACTTCCCCTGACTTAGTGATTACTTCATTCTGGCTCGGATCAGAACAAAAAATGCTGGCTATGCTGTCTGAGAAGAACATACCAACCATAACGATCAATTCAAGTATATCCGCTGAGCAGTTATCCATCCTCGGCAACCCACGTGAAAAATATCCACTGTGGTTAGGCCATATATCACCAGATGACGTGGAGGTTGGAGAGCAACTGGGAGAACTACTCATTTCTCACGCCAAACAGCAAAAACAGTGCAGTACTGCACGCTGTAAAGTGGATCTGTTCGCCATCACAGGCCTCAACTACTCAGCCGTAAGCATACAGCGCGTTGATGGATTAAAAAAAGCACTTATACACCACCGCTGGAGTTCTCTGATCAATGTTGTCTATGGTAATTGGAAGAGAGAAACCGTTGCCGATATGATGAGTACCGTCACTACAAGGCATCCACATATTGATGCTTATTGGGTGGCGAGCGATATTATGGCATATGGCATTCGAGACGGGCTAGAAAAGCTCAATATGACGTTACCAGAGGACACCTTAGTTGGCAGCATTGACTGGTCTGCGCCGACAGTAGGTGAAATAAGACAAGGCCACATAGACTTCAGCTTAGGTGGCCACTTTATGGAAGCAGGCTGGGCACTCATGCTCTTTGCAGACTATCAAGCTGGCATCGACTTTAAGCAAGATGTGGGCACCATAATCACTACGCCTTTTAGTGTGCTCAAAAAAAGTAATATCGATTCCCTAGGTACGTTTTTATCGGCGCCAGAATGGTCTAGCAATAACTTGTCTCAATACAGCAAATCACTGAACCCAAGCTTAAAAACATATTCCCTCTCGCCACTGAATATCATTAACAGTCAAATCGCCCATAATAAAAGCAGGTGAGTTTTCTTTTCTGACGACTCAAGAGACGGAAGAGACTTTAGCGTCTTCGCATTAACTCAGGCGCCACCCACGGCCACCGTATAAACTTTCATTGTCAGCTTTATTACATTATCAGCCCTGCTTAGGGAACTCACTGTTAACGCTTGTTGACCTTTGCCTGCTGCGACAGACAAAGAAGCCTGTATGATGCTCTATAGTAGTCTGATATCTATATCTGTGATTTTCGACTCAGCAACCTGAGAACGATTGATGAGCTCGTCATAGGATTTAGATAAAATAGTATCCACAAAGTGCCATTGTGTGGTGACTTTGTCGGGTGTGAAAGTCAATGTCATAAAGCCACGATCAGACGCGTTCATATATTGAAGCCCTTCAATAAGCTGAACTATACCCGCTTCAGTCGGAACAATGTCATCGGCTGATAACTGCAAATAAGACTCGAGACCTGGTGACGAAACGCCTGGTGTAGCAAACTCTACAGCCACGGTTTCACCGCTTTTATCTTTAATATTATTTGCCCATGCGTTATGTGTATCACCGGCTAACACTACGAGCTTTTTGCTAAGCTTTTTAGCCGTAGCTAAAATCGTTTCTCGTTCAACAGCATAACCGTCCCAAGCATCCAAGTTGTAGGGAATACTCGGCATTTGCAATAACGCCAGTGCTTTAGGTGTTAGCTTTTCACGATTGGCGCTAAAAAAGTTGATATCACTTTGCGTTAACGTTGGGTCGTTCGCCTTCACACGTTTGCCCAATAAAGCAATCGAGGATAACTCGGCAAACTGGGTCGCACTGAGCTGTTGAGTTACGATAGCCGCAGGCATCAGCATTCTCCCCATTAACACTTGTTGTCCTAGAACCTGCCATACTCCCTCTGAAGCTTCTAAACCTTCCGTCAACCATTGTCGTTGTTCTTTGCCTAACAGCGTGCGCTTAGTATCAGATACGTCTCGCGTGAAGGAATCGGTGTTGAAAGCTCCTGTCGATACATCACTATAATCTGCGTATTCTAACTGCTTATCTCGGCCAATAACGCGTGTATCAAGCATGAAGAGGTCGACTAAATTGCCGAACTTAAACGACCGATTAATGACTTCATTGTTCCCCTCAACGATTGGGCGAATTGGCATCCACTCAAAGTACGCTTGCAGCGCATCAAACTTACGTTTTTCAAAATCACCTTCATCACCCTGGTGGTTTTCTGCACCGGAGATATAGGTATCATTGCTGATTTCATGATCGTCCCACACACAGATAAAAGGAGCTGCACCATGCAATTTCTGAAGGCTGTCATCACCTCGATACTGCGCATAGCGGGTTCGATAATCAGCTAAAGTTAAAAGTTCCCCTTCAGGCAAGACTTCACGTCCTAAGCGAGCGGCGTTTTCAGTTGCGTAACCACCTCTACCGTATTCATAAATGTAATCACCTAAGTGCAATACCGCATCGATATCTCTTTGCTGTGCTGCTAAATCATAGGTATTAAAAAAGCCAGCAGGGTAGTTGGCACAGGAAACGACAGCCAGCTTAACCGAACTAACATCACCTTCTGGTAGCGTCTTCGTTCGTCCGACATCAGATGTCACCCTTCCGCTACTGAACCGATAATAATAGGTTGTATTTGCTTGCAGGCTAACGGCATCAATTTTGAGGGTATAATCTGTTTTAGAGCCGACCATTGCTTCACCACGGGTCACCAAACCATTAAAGCTAATATCAGTTGCTACTTCCCATGTAACAGGTATCTCCCGGTCAAGGGTAATATCAACAGGTGAGATACGTGTCCATAAAATCACTGCATTTTGGGTAGGATCCCCACTGGCAACGCCGTGCTCGAACGTAGCGGGAACATAAGGCTCGGATTGATTAGCACTACATCCTGCTATACCTTGAGATACAATAGCTAACCCAACCCCTCTTGATGCCAGCGTTAAGAAGTGGCGGCGTGTTAACGTTGCTTTTTTCATAGGATAAATTCCACTTGATAAGGCAGAGCTTGCGCAAGCCTATAGGTTCTTACAGGCGTCAATAAGCATACTGAGCCATGGGCGTTTATACAAGGCAGCCCCGAACCTAGAATACCAAGGCAATTCAGAAAAATTGATGACAAAGGTGTTAACTATTTATGACGTTATCCTTCTTGCCATTTAAGGTTCAACATCAAACGCTATAGAATAGATGCTCACGCATTCTGCATATCTTGATACTGTTGGCGTGTAATAATATCCACACTCTCATGCAGTTCCGAATACATCAGCAATGCATCGCCGGCATGTAATTGCTGAATCACTTGTTCAACCTTATACTCTAGGGAGAAATCCTCAGCACCATATTCTGTGCCTTCTCTAAGAACATAGGATTCGGCAATCGCCTTGAGTATGTCAGCGCTTACTTCTGAAATAGGAATGATCACAGCTTAATCTCTTCTAGAAAAGCTAAAATACGTTGTTGAAACCAGATAGTAGGAGCCCAGGGAAGACCTTGCATAAACCCCACATGGCCACCTTTTTCACTGATTTCCACCCTCACCATATCAGAACAGTGCTCGTCTGTAGGCAAAACAGCTTGGTTCATAAAGGGGTCATCTTTCGCATGCAGTACCAACGTCTTCTTCTTAATGGAACACATAAAACCTATAGCGCTGCATTTTTCGTAATAATCATCTGCTGATGCATAGCCATGCAGAGGGGCAGTGATCTGGTGATCAAAATCTCTGAAACTCTTAATTGCATCCAACTTTAATTCCTTTTTATTCAGGACGCTGGAGTAATCAAGCATCTGCATTTTAGACGCTAAATTGCTCAACATACTACTTAGCAGATAATCTTGATAACGACGTGAGAAACCTTGATTGATAGCTTTTGCACACTCTGCCAACCTGAAAGGTGGTGACACTGCGACAGCTCCCTTGAGGTAATGCCCTTTGTCATTCTCTCCCAGCAACTTAAGCAACATATTACCACCTAACGAAAATCCGATAGCAACCATGTGCGTATTGGGCAGGCGTTTTTCAAGCGCCTCTAAAACTTCACTCGCATCTTGCGTTTCGCCAGAATGGTAAGCACGTGTCAAACGATTAGGCTCACCACTACATCCTCTAAAGTGCATGAACACAGCTTGCCAATCATGCTCGAGCAACACTGCCATTAGGTCATTGGCATAATGTGATTTGACTGATCCTTCCAACCCATGAAAAATAATAATCAAGCCTTTGCATGCCGTTGGCTTTTCAGTCCAGTTGAGATCAACAAAATCACCATCTGCAAGTTCGAATCGTTCAAGTTGCGTTGTCAGCTTACGCCGCTTTTGAAAAAATCGCGGCCAGATAGTCTGAGTATGTCGATTACTAGCCCAAAGAGGGGACTTAAATTCACTCGCATGGATACCATGCCATTCAGCACTTGAAGCAGATGATTGGGTCATATTTAGGTTCTGTTAATCAAATTCAATAGCGATTGCACTGCGCTATTATTGTCCAGCTCAAGAAATTGGGCGTATGCTTTCATACTTTCTTTCACCTCTGTTGAAGGCACGCGCTGTTGATTCACTGTATCGACCAACATTTGTTGTTGTTGCTTCTCTAACGACAATTCTGCTTTTAGCAGATGACGATACGCAAGCTCATGAATGCTTTTCACCTCAATACGAATGTCCCGTACTTTGTTTAATTGTTCATCAATACTGGCGATAGCCGTTACACACTGCTCAATCAGTGCGAGGTTGACCAACAAACTTTGCTTTTGCATATAGCAACACAGCAGCAGAATATTAACGTTAAATTGATACTTGTTTTGAAGCTCAAGACACGCTTCTTTAACGCCTTGTTGTTCGTAATGCGTGCACGAAAATGCCCAAAACTCAGCGGCAGATAACATACTAACCGGCCATCTTCTGTTCAAATGCTTGTTGTTGTTCGTCTAAGCTTTCCTGGTCCATCATCCACTGCTCTTCAACAGTTTGTAGTGATTGCTTACAATC
The DNA here is from genome assembly GCA_964625615.1 of uncultured Pseudoalteromonadaceae bacterium. Classification (GTDB taxonomy): domain Bacteria; phylum Pseudomonadota; class Gammaproteobacteria; order Enterobacterales; family Alteromonadaceae; genus M269. The sequence goes on from CAZVDU010000003.1 coordinate 43,378, forward strand.
CGTTTGTTCTGCAAGAAGCTTTTTGAGCTTGTCTTTTTGTGCATCGGTATATAGGTCGGGATCAGACATGTCTGACTCTATTTTTTGTAGCCGTTGTTCTAGCTTTTGTATCTGTTTTTCTTGTTCAATAATACGTTTTCTTAACGCTTGTGTTGCCTGACGAAAAGCAGCTTGTTGTTGCTTTTCCTGTTTACGATTAGAGCCTGAGGATGACTTAGACAAGCTATTTGACGACGATTCAAGGCTTGATTCTGACTGCATTAACCAATCTTTGTAGTCATCTAAATCACCTTTGAAATTCTGCACCTGTTGGCTGTCGACCAGATAAAACTCGTCACATACGGAGTTTAATAAAAACCTGTCATGCGAAACCAGCACCATAGCGCCTTCAAAAGCTTGCAAAGCAACATTTAATGCATGCCGCATTTCTATATCTAAGTGGTTAGTAGGCTCATCCAAGAGTAAAAGGTTAGGTTTCTGATAAACCAGCAACGCTAACACTAGCCTCGCTTTCTCGCCACCTGACATAGGTGCGACCTTACTCAACGCATCATCACCTCTAAAGCCAAAGCCGCCTAAATAATCTCGCAACTTTTGCTCGGTTTCTTTTTTATCTAGATGCTGTAAGTGATTCAAAGGCGTTGACTCAGCATCCAAAAACTCTAATTGGTGCTGGGCGAAATAACCTATTTTTAAGCCTGCTGATGTCTCATACAGACCAGAAATAGGATCCATTTGTTCCGCAAGCAGCTTAATTAGCGTCGATTTACCTGCACCATTACGGCCAAGCAAGCCAATTCGGCTCCCAGGAACCAAATTTAGATGAAGCTTTTCTAATATAATTTTTTCGCCATAGCCGACTTTCACCTGTTCCATTTTTACTAACGGGTTCGGCAGCGCAGTTGGCGAAAAAAAGTTAAATGAAAAAGCAGATGCCTGATGTGCAGGCATGATCATTTGCATTTTCTCTAGCTGCTTAATGCGACTTTGTGCCTGCTTAGCTTTACTGGCTTTGGCTTTAAATCGATTAATGAAAGACTCTAGGTGGGCGACCTTGTCTTGTTGCTTTTGATATTCAATACCCTGCAACCTGATGCGTTCGGCACGTTGCTTTTCATAAGACGTATAATTACCGGTATAAGTGACGAGTTCTTGATGCTCAACACTCATAATATGACTCACGCAAGCATCTAAAAATGCTTTGTCATGCGAAATAAGTAATAGTGTACCCGCGTAGCGCTGAATCCATTTTTCTAACCAAATCACAGCATCAAGATCCAAGTGGTTAGTCGGTTCATCAAGAAGCAACAAATCTGACGGGCATAGTAATGCCTGCGCTAAGTTCAAACGCATCCGCCAACCACCAGAAAAGTCGCTGACAGGATTACTAAGCTGACTATTAGAAAAGCCCAATCCATTCAAAATAGTTGCAGCCCTTGCTTCTATCTCATAAGCACCAGCATCTTGCAACTTACCGTGCAGTTCCGCGATTTTTTGGCCATCATGCGCTTGCTCAGCGCGTTCAAGTTCTACTTGAAGCTGGCGTAGTCGCTTATCTCCATCAATTACGTACTCAATGGCTGCTCTTGCTACCGCTGGTGTTTCTTGTGCTACTGACACAATTCGCCACTCTTGCGGCAATTTGCAGTACCCTAAATCCGATTCAATTTCTCCACGAATAAGCGCAAAAAGACTGGATTTTCCACAACCATTGGCGCCAATCAGTCCCACTTTATGGCCCACAAAGACGGTTGCATCGGTTTGTTCTAGCAGCACTTTGGTACCACGGATCATCCGTAGTCCAGAAAATTGAATCATACTTCTTGTACCAATTAAATTGATAAGCCCCAAAAGAGGCATTACATAGAAACTAATAGGCCATTATCGCAAATAACGCGTAGAATGGTGACTAGTAATTACAGTAAAATAAAACAATATGTCTTCGAAGATTAAAAAACGCTTTATTGCTGGCGCAAGTTGCCCTAACTGTAACCAAATGGACAAACTACAGCTCTTTCTACAAAACAACGTTGAAAAAGTGGAGTGTGTTGTCTGTGGTTATCAAAAGTCTCAAACAAAAGATGACGTCAGTAACGCTACTCGCAAAAGCGAGAATGTCATCGGAATATTCAAACCATAGAGCCTGCTGATCTTTACTGTGTATTTTCCAATGAATTGTTGGCTTTAGTAATGTGGAGGGGGCTCGTTTCCATCGCCCGATACAGTAGACACCTGTACTTGTTTTAGCTTGTCAATAACATGCTTAAGCTGAAACGCCATTTTATCCATTTGCTGTTGTTGATTGGCTAATTGTTGGCTCAATTGCTCAATCGTATCTTCCTGAAAGGCAATTTTAAACTGCAATTGCTCGATTTCTTGCTTCATATCTTCTGTCACGTTTAGTTACCTATAATTGCCAAACTTCTGCTAAACCGCTGCTACTGATCGACATCACTTCGGTATCAGATAAAAAGCCCACGGCATAGACAACAGCGCTTGGTGGCTTACTACTCTCTCTAGGCGCTACTCGCCATTCTTTCACTTGCTTACCTGTTGCCACATCCCATAAAATAAGGCTCCGCGATGGAGAGCCCGTAAGTAGGTGCTTACCATCCTCTGAAAATTTTGCTGCACTGAAGATCTTCTGCCGTTCTTGATAAATTAACTCACTGACAAACTCCCCAGTTTGCAGATCCCATATACGGGCCTGCTTTTTACTGTCAGCGGTAAACGCATAACGCCCTGCATCATCCAAGGCCACTTTAGTCACTCGACTCGGGTGAGAGAACCTGTGAATCACTTGCCCGGTTCGCGTATCCCATAAATAGGCGACATAATCATTCCCGCCTGTTAGCGCAAAAAAACCATTAGGTGATAAATCAATACTGTTTATCTTTTCTTGATGACCCAAGAACTCTAAACGCCTGCCAGTTTGAGGCTCAAAAAACATGACTTTGCCGTTGCCACGGCCAACAAGGATACCGCGACCTTGATTCGACACAGCGATATCACGAATAGTCGATTCATCAATTCGCCAAAAGCCCTCTGGGTCACCTGTATTTAAGTTCCAGAGCGCGAAGGCTTCACGATCTGAGGTCAAAACATAGGAGTTGTCGAACGCAATGTGAATAGACGCGACCACATTGTTGCCTTCTCCTTGATGACTCCATTGGAAACCTGTCGTATTGTCAGACAAATTCCACACACCAACACCGTTAAAAGTGCTAGAGACCACACTTAAAGAAGCATCTGGCGATATTGCCGCTGCATAAGCACCTTGCTCAGCCTGCTGAAAAGACCTGACAGGTGTACTTTCTGGTATAGAACAGGCTGTCAGCAAGCAGCTGAGCATAACAAGGGATATCCACTTCATTGTTTTCTTCGCTCTGTCGATAACTCTTTCGTACCAGCATCATGGTAGAACATAAAAAAGACCATAAAAATTACCATTTCAATGATACTAAAAAGCGCTAAGGTCTATTTAATTACGCTGTTTGGTATTAGTATACGTGCTTTATTTTCGTGCTTAACGCTTTTTTGTTAGTATCGGCGCAGATTATTGATTTTACCCGGAGCATTTCATGAAAAAGACCCCCATAGCCATAATGATGTTGGCTACACTTGGTTTGGCTGCATGCCAACCCTCAGAAACAAAAGAACCTGAGCAGAAAGCAGCTGTTGTATTAGAAACCGACATACAAAAGCACTCTTATGCATTGGGGGCGAATGTGGGTCAGTTCTTGAAGCAAAACCTTAAGCAACAAAAAGAATTTGGTGTTGATTTGGATTCTGAGCTAATCATGAGCGGTTTAACTGCATCTATGGCAGATGAGTCAATTTTGACTGCAGAAGAGATTCAAGCCCAACTTCAATCACTTGAAGCTCTAGTCAGAGAAAAACAACAAGAGCAAGCAGATGCAGCAAGCAATGAAAACCTCGTTGCTGGTCAGGCTTACCTTACCGAAAACGCAACTAAAGAAGGCGTTATGGTAACCGAATCTGGTCTGCAATACGAAGTCATCTCGCAAGGTGACGGTCCTAAACCTGTCGCTGAAGACACAGTAAAAGTTCACTATGTAGGTACATTATTAGATGGCACTGAGTTTGACTCGTCTATTGCACGTGGCGAACCCGCAGTATTCCCACTGAATCGCGTTATTTCTGGTTGGACGGAAGGACTACAATTAATGAATGTTGGTTCTAAGTTTAAGTTCCACATCCCTTCTGAGTTAGCATACGGCGCCAGAGCAACCGGACAGATTACACCTAATTCAACATTGGTGTTTGAAGTTGAGTTAATTAGCATTGAAACACCAGCGACTGAATAACACTTAGGTCGTTTTTACGCATAGCAAAAAGCCGGAATACTCCGGCTTTTTGTTTTTTTGGGTGTTCAGCTAATCTCCGTGCCAATCATTTTCCATAGACGCAACCCCAAGGTTAGCGCGTGGGCCCTTTCTAAGGGCAAGATTTCCCGACTTAACGGGTTATATGTCAATAAATATGACTACTGCCTATTGTATTAGCTATGCTCTCATCACGAATAGCTAAGTCACGTCATCACTCACTATTGGGCAGCACAACAGGTAAATGATGATGACACTTTATGTCACCCATAAGACGCGTTTCATCTCATTCGAAGCAACATTTGCCATACTCAAATAATAGTTTAAAACCGCAAATTGCAAAGTAAAAAAGTCGTATTTTTTGCAACAATTTTGACTAAAAAAACACCGTTTATTCCTAAACTCGCCTCCTAAAATAGGAGTTATAGATGAGATTTGAATAAGCGAAATTGGCAACCTTGTAGTTATCTGTTTTAATTAGAAAAATCTTTTTAGGCGGTCACTTTATGTTTGGCATTTTTAAACCGGCAGCACATATTTCTCGTCTTCCCGATAAACAAGTAGATGATGACTATAAACGCTTACGCTGGCAGGTTTTCATCAGTATATTTGTTGGTTATGCCGGCTATTACCTAGTTCGTAAGAACTTTTCATTAGCAATGCCTTTCTTAATCGAAGAACAGGGCTATACCAAAGGACAACTGGGTATTGCATTGTCAGCAGTTTCCATTGCTTATGGTCTCAGCAAGTTCTTAATGGGCAGCGTTTCTGATCGCAGTAACCCTCGATTCTTCTTAGCCGCTGGTTTGTTTGTCTCAGCAGGCATCATGTTTATCTTTGGATTTACGTCTTGGGCAACGCAAAGTGTTACCACTATTTTCATTTTATTGTTCCTCAATGGTTGGGCACAAGGTATGGGATGGCCTGCATGCGGACGGACCATGGTGCATTGGTACTCAGGTAATGAGCGTGGCAAAGTCGTCTCTGTTTGGAATGTCGCACATAACGTTGGTGGTGGCCTTATCGGCCCACTCGCAATATGGGGTATGGCACAGTTTAATGATTGGCACAGCACCTTCTATGTACCGGCTATGGTTGCTACTTTTATCGCTTTATTTATTCTATTTACCTTACGTGACACACCGCAATCATGTGGGTTACCTTCCATCGAAGAACATCGCGATGATTACCCTAAAGATTATGATAAGTCTCATGAGCAAGAATTTAGTGCAAAAGAGATATTCTTAACCTACGTACTCAATAATAAATTATTATGGTTTATTGCCATAGCAAATGCTTTTGTTTATCTCATTCGCTATGGGGTGCTCGATTGGGCACCGACCTACTTATCTGAAGCGAAAGGCTTTTCATTTAATGAAAGCTCTTGGGCTTATTTCCTTTACGAGTGGGCAGGTATCCCAGGAACATTGCTGTGCGGTTACATAAGTGACGCCTGGTTTAAAGGCCGCCGAGCACCAGCTGCTATTTTGTATATGGTCTTAGTATTAGTCGCTGTTTTAGTCTATTGGTTAAACCCAGCCGGTAACCCTTCTGTTGATATAGCAGCACTTATGGCTATCGGCTTTTTAATCTACGGCCCTGTAATGCTAATTGGCTTGTTTGCCTTAGAATTGGTTCCGAAAAAAGCGGCTGGCACAGCAGCTGGCTTAACAGGGTTATTCGGTTACCTGGGGGGCGCTGTAGTGGCGAATATCGCTTTGGGGTATACCGTTGATCATTTTGATTGGCATGGCGGTTTCATTTTACTCGTTAGCGGCTGTATTTGCTCAATTATCTTAATATCAATGACCTTAAAGCACGAAATTGCTCATCAAAACCATCAATCTAGCTAGGGACTATTATTTAGAATTATGAGCACGAGAACACCTCTTATTACACGCAAAGGCTATCAAAAGCTCTCTGATGAGTTGGATTACCTTTGGCGTAAGGAAAGGCCAGAGATTACTAAAAAGGTCACTTGGGCAGCAAGCTTAGGTGATCGCAGTGAAAATGCCGATTATCAATACAACAAGAAGAAGTTGAGAGAGATAGACAGGCGTGTTCGTTATATCCGCAAGAGCCTAGAAAACCTCAAGATAGTAGATTATTCGCCAGAGCAAGAAGGTAAAGTGTTTTTTGGTGCTTGGGTAGAGATAGAAAATCAAGACGGAAAAACACTACGCTTGAAAATCGGTGGTTATGACGAGATCTTTGGCCGAAGAGACTGCATATCCATCGACTCTCCTATGGCTCGGGCGCTGCTTAAAAAAGAAGTGGGGGATGATGCTATCGTCACCACCGATGCCGGCAGTGTAGAATGGCATATTACATCTATTGAGTATGAGAAAAACTAAGGTTTGTCGATCTTTGCTGTATTAGTGGTAATGATTTGGCATAGCTTCATCATTTTCTGAGACTGCTTTTCCGATAAACCAGTAGCCGCGAATGCTTTTTCGGCTACGCCTCCTGCACATTCTGATAAGTCTCTACCTATCTTTGTTAATACAATATTTTTCTGACGTTCATTCCCTTCAATAAGCTGACGCTGAATCAACTGCTTTTTCTCCATGCGCTTCAGTAAGGGCGTCATTGTTGCTTTACTTAACCCAGTTCGTTCCGCTAAACCCGTAATAGAAACACTATCTGCTTCCCAAAGAGCCATCAGTACTATGTATTGGGTGTAGGTTATATCTAATGGTTCCAACAAAGAGCGATAGACTCCTGTTAAATGATTAGAAGCGGAATAAAGCGCAAAACACAATTGATTATCTAATGTAGGCTCAGACAACTAACTCCCCTTTCCAAGGCCTGCTTACCTTCATCATACACAAATACTATATAGATTAAATATAAATAACCAAATATTATGTTGACATATAGTTTGCACACTAACAGTATGTTAACTAACATATAGTTAAACCACTTATGAATACAAGAGAGATTACCCAATGAGCGAAACATGGTTACCAAGCCTACTAACCGACTCCCCACAGGAAGGCTATGAGTTAGCAATAAAACTATCAAGAATGGGCGTTAAATATACCCAACCTTCTGATGAAATAAGGCAAAAATTACGCCCCATTTACGGTGAAGATGCCAGTAATTTAATCGCTTCCTCACAGGTTATAGCAACGCACTTTCAAACAATTTCAAACGCAAACAACTACTGGAAATAGAGTTATACCAATCTGTATTAAGAAGTGCTCACTCAGAGTATTTCAGGGACTGGAGATCAAGACGCATGAGCGAAGGAATGTCGGCCCACCTTTCAAGCTCATGCGACGAAGACATCCTGTTCCTGAAGCACTCCTGTGATGGGTTTCAAAAGCCTTTATAGTGAGTCTGAAAGATGGCGCTTTTTTACTATCCAGGTGAAAATATAGGCTCCTAGGACTTTCTAATAAAAAAGCCTAGTCTTAACCATTGCGCACGCACACCGTTTGGCTCGTGCCATAGCCTCGTTATTTCTTGCTGCGTTAACCCTTTATGACTATCAGCCGTTTTTTCAATTGCCAAGCTCACATTTTTTTGACTGATTAAGTTCGTTAACAACGACAACTGCATACTATTTAAAGCCACTAGCCTCGTTTTGTAGTCTTTTCGCACCATAGCTGTAATTGACACTCTACAATCAGGCAACGTAGGTTTCTTGCCATCTCTAACTGCACAGTAGTAGTCGGCAACAGGAAAGCCCGCCTTATGCACTTGTACACAGCGTTGTATGTGCAATTCACAATCATGAACCTCAGTTGTTGATCCGAGTATTCTCCCTTCATCGCCTTCAGCATCGAACATGGAGTAGGCCAAATATTCGAATGTTGCTAAATCCAACATAAAGTTCACCCACAACTCTGGTTTCTCTCTATCGGGTCTAGTTTTATGTAAAAAGCTAGAAAATCGCCGCCCCAAGGCGTGTAAAGTGTAGCTATCAGATGGGAATTCAAACAAATACTCTTGTGCCAAAGCATTAAATACTTCTTCCCCTAGGCAATAGCACAAGGCTGGGAATTGTTCTTTAAGGCATGCAAGGAGCCGTGAATAATAGCTATGTTGATAAACCGCTAAACACTGGTCTGGTGATAATGTGGGTGAAGCTAATACTCTCTGTGTCACGTCGATAAGGTCAACTTGTCGAGGAAACATCAATGCTCGCTGCATCCAATGTTGAGTGTCATATAACCCATCAATACCTGATTTTATCTTTGTATTAGATTTCACTTTCAGTCTCAATAACAGAATGTAGGATATTAGGCACCAAGTGTTCAATAGGCGTGGAAACAGCTTGAGTTTCTCTATCAGGTATTGGCTCGTTCAAAGGCGACTCAATGTCATCAATATATTGTTTGGCTTTAAAAACCTCATCTTCACAGGCTTGTAGGCTTGGGATATTACTGTCCCATTCAAGACAAGTTGGCGCATGGTTGGATGCTTTCCATGCAACCTGGAATAATTCCCATACTTCCTTTCTTACTGGTCTATCATGTGTATCAATAATGTGGGTTTGGCAGTCTTCATGACCTGCTAGATGCATCTGAACAACACGATCAAAAGGGAATTTTGCTAAATATGCTTTGGGATCTAATCCAGCGTTAAAAGCAGTGACAAATACATTATTCACATCGAGTAACAACCCACAATCTGTTTCCTCACACAAATACCTAATAAAATCCGGTTCATCAATAGTTGAATCGGCAAAACGCAGGTAGGTACTTGGGTTCTCCAAAACAATTTGACGTTCCAAGAAGTCTTGAACTGTCTTCACTCTCTCGGATATATGTCGCAAACTTTCTTCATTAAGGGGAACGGGTAATAGGTCATGGCTATTAACGCCCTGTATTCCCGTCCAACATAAATGATCACTTACCCATAGAGGCGGGATCTCTTTGATAAGAGCTTTAAGCTTGTGCAGGTAGTCAAAGTTCAACGGATCGGTACTACCAATTGATAGCGACACACCGTGGAATGCTAATGGGTAGTTTTCCGCCACTTTCTTCAAGTCATATTTTGAGCGTCCACCAGAGTCCATATAGTTTTCAGAAATCACTTCAAACCAATTAACCCTGGCTTCACCCGCAAGCACTTGGGCAATATGGGGATACCGCAGCCCTAGTCCTAAACCCAAACTATTAGAGCTGCTAACATCAATAGACTGAGGCTGTATCTCTCCCACTAACTGCAGCTTCCAGCACCACTCATACCACTAGAACCACAAGCGGTCACACAACCATTTTCAGAGAGAAACTCGTATGATGGGCCGACCATTTTAGCTTCGCCATCAATGAGTTGATACGCTTCTGCTGGAGGAGTTCCAAAGCCTTTACCTTCCTTACGCATGCGATCCTCAAATGCTCTACGGGCCATTTGCCACACGCTAAACCCTTCTACCTTGTCTGCTGTCGCAAAACGTTCTGCGTTAATAGGGGTTGCGCAGGAGCCATGGCCTTTGCATGCATTTTCACCGGGTGAAAATTGTTCTGTTGAGGAGCCATATAAACCACATCCCCCCTGGTATTTGCAGTCGTTCAACGTATGGCAGGAGTGATTAACGGCTGTGCTGCAATAACCTTGACCCGCACAATCATTTGAAAAGCTACCGTCATGCCGACCTTGATCTTTACAAGCATTTAACCCCATACATGCATGTTTGACTTCAACCGGTGTTACGTTTACACCCTCACCCAACATATCAATATCAGGCAGTTGACGAATAAGCTCAGGGATATTGTTACCAAGCAAAACCTGATATTGATTCGTATAAGAATTAGAGGCCTTGGGCTCGCTTTCATTAAGTGAGCGTTCGTAGATAGTATCGATATAGGCTAATACATTTGATTTTGCTGTCCCGCCTTGAACAATATCAATATTTTCAAAGGTAGGCGCCATCACCAAACCACCAACACCCACTTCAAATTGACTCATAGCCGGAATGAGTTTGTCTAAAATCCAGATCATGGCTTTGTGCATACCCACATTAAACAGCTCAATTTGGGCAGTACCGCTAACTGTATAGGTAGCTTCGGTCATCAACAGCATGTATTGGTATACGGCATTACATAAATTAGACAGCGTCTGCAATTGTTCCGGATATTCGCTAGTTCTCGGATTATCGGGATACTGCTTAGTGATAGCGTCTAATTCAGGCTCTGACCAAGGATCAGAAGCTTTACATGGCGGTTTAGGGTAAGGCGCTAAGGCTTCATGTTCTGGATCATAAGATGCCAATGTCGCCTGCAAAGACAAAAATTTATAGTAGTGAGATTTTTCGCTTTTAGATTGATCGTCTGTTTCCTGCTCTCGATAAGTATCTGGTTTGGCATACCCTTCGCCTTGATCACAAATTGTATCTATTGCCATTAGGGCCGTTTGCTTGTCAACAACTTTAATTAACTCTTTAGGACCAGCATGACTATCTCCACTATTCGGAAATACTGCGGCTCTGGCTGCTGAGCCTTTTTTCATTGGCACTGCGTGTTGGTCAAACTTTTCCGATGGGTAGATCGTGTCGATACAATTTTGGCTATAATAATCATCTGAGATCTGTTGAGCCTTTGGCCCCGTGAAGTCACTTTCAGTAATAAAAGACGTTGAAAGTAAGCAACGAATATAAGAATAAAAGTCACCTATGGTCACCCAGCCATCATCAACTAACGGGTCATCTTCTGATTTAGGGTATTCAATTTCAAGAAAGCTCCATAAAGCACCAAATCCCAGCTTTTCAAGCTTAATAGCAATTGGCTTTCCATCGGGACCTGTAGGCTGATGATACGGTAAATTTGTTCCACCACCTGGGACTGATTCAAAATCAGGCGATTTTCCATAGACTTTTGGCCGTCCCCCAACGGCGAACAAAAGATTACAAGCTAAAGATAAATGCAGCATTTCTTCTACTGCTACACTCATAATAATGCCACCAGCTTTGTTGGCAAAAAGCGCTAGCTGTTCCCGCCTTTTTTCTGACTTATCCAGCTCAGGTTGCCGATTAATGGAATAATAGGTGTAGAGGTAAATGGGTAGGGTGGCTAACTCGATTTCAACAGCTGTTTGCAGGTCTTTACGTAATTTTTGTAAGACTTGCTCACGATTGTAATTTTTTTCTAATTCATTAACTAAAGATTGTTCTTTGTCAGACAAAGGTGACACAGGATCGGGTAATCCAGCCATTTTAAGCTCCTAAGATGATGAGTAAAATATTATTTTTTCCAGCATACAAAGAAGCGTAGTCTATCTCTCGCCATTACGCATACAATTATTACCACGGAATCTTTTCTAGCTTACAAACATCTGTTAGCAAAACCGACCTAACGAGAAAAACTGGAATATCTAATATAGAACTGTGTCACTGCGGCAACGAGTATATATGCGCATTTATTAAAAATAATCGATGTACTAGGCGTCACCCTGTACAATTTGTTAATAATTAACTGTATCGACGACGCCCAACACTGATAAACTAGCGTTTTAATTTTAAGCCTTTTGCTTCAAGACACATTTCATTTTCTACAGGACCACTCTTTTCCATGATCATAGACAAAATTGCCAGCGAACTTGGTGTTAAATCGTCACAAGTTCAAGCAGCTGTCACCTTACTTGATGACGGCGCGACCGTGCCTTTCATAGCACGCTATCGTAAAGAAGCAACCAATGGTTTAGATGATGCACAATTAAGGGATCTGTTCCAACGCTTAGGTTATTTGAGAGAACTAAGCGATCGTAAAAACGCTATTTTGAAGTCTATAAAAGAACAAGAGAAGCTGACACCAGAACTAGCCCAGATGATTCGCGATGTTGAAAGTAAAACTGAGCTTGAAGATTTATACCTGCCATTTAAGCCTAAGCGAGTGACCAAAGGTCAAATAGCCATAAAAAATGGCTTAGAACCTCTCGCTGATAAGTTGTTTAATGATCCGTCTCAAGATCCAGAAGTCACTGCCAAAGACTTTTTAAACAACGATATTGCCGATGAAAAAGCAGCACTGGATGGTGCACGCTATATCTTAATGGAGCGTTTTGCCGAAGATGCCGCGTTAAAACAAAAGATACGCAAACACTTGACAGACAACGCACATATACAGAGCACTGTCCTAGACGGAAAAGAAAAAGAAGCGGCGAAATACAGCGACTACTTCAATCACTCTGAATCGCTTAAGAAGATTAAATCTCACCGTGCTCTAGCCTTATTTAGGGGGCGCAATGAGACTTTATTGCAAGTCAGCATGAATGCTGACCCAAGCAATGAAGAAGGCGATAGAAGCTCCTATTGTGAAAAAATCATTGCCGATCACGTTGGATTCACTCCGAAAAATAACCCGGCGGATGTATGGCTGAACACGGTTATTCAATGGACATGGCGCGTTAAAATCCTATTACAGATGGAGAACGAGCTCTTCAGCTCTGTGAGGGAACAAGCCGAAGCTGAAGCAATAGACGTTTTTGCGAAGAACTTAAATGACCTACTTATGGCCGCACCGGCGGGCGCTAAAGTAACGATGGGCCTCGATCCTGGATTGCGTACTGGCGTAAAAGTGGCTGTTGTTGATGAAACAGGGAAAGTACTGTCAACTAACACGATATTCCCTCATGCTCCTCAGAATGCCTGGGATAAATCTATACGCACCCTAGTCAATATATGCCAGCAATTCAAAGTGAAGCTGATCAGTATTGGTAACGGCACTGGTTCACGAGAGACAGACAAGCTAGTCACTGAACTGATGAAAGCCAACGCAGAGCTCAAACTCAGTAAGATTGTTGTCAGTGAAGCAGGTGCATCCGTCTATTCAGCATCTGAATTAGCATCCGCGGAGTTGCCTGGGATGGATGTTTCATTAAGAGGTGCAGTGTCTATCGCCCGGCGCTTGCAAGATCCGCTAGCTGAGTTAGTTAAAATTGAACCCAAAGCCATAGGCGTAGGCCAGTATCAACATGATGTGAGTCAAAGTCAGCTCGGCAAATCACTGGATGCAGTTATCGAAGATTGCGTTAACGCGGTCGGTGTTGATATAAACACCGCTTCGCCTGCACTACTTAGCCATGTTTCCGGTTTGAACAAAACATTGGCCAATAACATCGTACAGTTTCGAGATAAATCGGGTGCTTTCACCTCACGTAAACAGTTATTAGATATCGAGCGACTAGGCCCTAAAGCCTATGAACAATGTGCGGGATTCTTGCGTATTCGTAACGGCGATAATCCACTCGATGCTTCCTCGGTCCATCCGGAATCTTATCAACTCGTTGAGACTATAAGCCTGAAAGCTGAAAAAGCCATGAATGATATTATTGGCAATACGGATTTATTGAGAAAACTCAAACCCGAAGAATTTACCAATGAGCAGTTTGGCTTACCAACAATTAAAGATGTATTAAAAGAATTAGATAAGCCAGGTCGAGATCCTCGTCCTGAGTTCAAAACAGCGTCCTTCAAAGAAGGCGTGGAAACCATTAGTGACCTTAAGCCAGGTATGATTCTAGAAGGTGTTGTTAGCAACGTCGCCAATTTTGGGGCATTTGTCGACGTAGGTGTTCATCAAGATGGCTTAGTCCATATTTCAGCGTTAACAGACAAGTTTGTGTCGGATCCCAGAGAAGTGGTTAAAGCAGGCGACATTGTTAAAGTGAAAGTGTTGGAAGTAGACGCCAACAGAAAGCGTATTTCGTTCACGATGAAACTGAAAGATGACATACCTCAGCAGTCTCAGAAACCTAAAAATATACATCAAAGAAAAGATAGAGGTAATAACGCTAATAAGCACGCTAACAAGGGGCAATCAACACCAGTGAATGCTGCGATGGGATCAGCTTTTGCAGATGCCTTCGCAAAAGCGAAGAAGAAATAAGTCAGGTTTAATATCAAACCAGTAAGGCAGGCTAAGCAGTTTGCCTAAAACCTTCAAGTTCTGGTTGAGTAGCTAGCGCATAAAAATCTGAAATACGCTGCGAGAATCGGTCAAAACGTTCTTCTCTCTGAGGTATCTGAGGGCCAACAAATGGCTCTGGTGATGCTGCTACTGATTGAGTTGGTGTGTCCAGAGAACGCGTCGGTGAACCAATATCCGGCGTACTGTCCGCTATATTCGGTGGGTTCTGTTCAGCGCCTATAGAATCACCTGACTCCTCCGTTTGGCCAGTCACAGGGTTTGTTGCCTGTTCACCGACAGGCAATGTGCCGCCATCACCATTCAACGCTTCTGTACGCTCTTGAGCTATCTCAGCACGCGCTTCATTTGCACCCTGACGAGCTTCAGCAGCTACCCTAAAATCTTGAGGTGAAGGCTCTGCTGGAGCAAGCGCAGCAGCTTCGACTTGTTGGAATTTTCTTAGCGACTCTTCAGGTGTCTCTTCTTCTGACACATCAATGGATACTTCACCACCAACAGCATACTGTCGACCATCAGGGCCAGTTTCGAAGTCATAACTCGGGGCGCCAGCATATTGTCCACCGACAGCTGCATGCGCTTGTTCGTGTGCCCGAACCTCTCTGTCTCTCGCTTGTAGCTCCCTTATTTGTTGCTGCTCAGCTTGTTCTTGTTGTCTAGCTTCTGCTTCCTCGCGTCCAGCACTCTGATCTTGCGCGTTATCAGGGAAATTCTCTTCACTAGCGTTTAATGAAGCACTCGCATTCAATACCTGAGGTTGAATCTGGGGACGCTCGTATACTAAGAGCGTTGGTACTTGTGTAGCGGCGGCACGGGCACGTTCACCTTCCGAACCTATACTCCCTTCAGCTGCTGAGCTTTCGGCTTCTGTCGGTGCAGGAATAGTTTCTCTTAGCTGATTATCGCGACGAGCAGATTCAGTATTGAAAGCACCGACATTAACCGGGATTCCTGTAGGGATTGGCGCAATAATATTCATAAAAGGCGCGCCTAAACAATCTCGTTAATAAATCGGCCTAATGTTTCATCAACTCGGTCGATAACATTAGCAGAGGCTTGCGCATTGGTAAGATTGAGTTGTAACGAAACTAGATTATCCGTCAAGCTGTCGCCGCCCGTTGGGAGGCTGCCTCGAGTGATATCAACTTGTTGGATAGCAGCATCTGATAAAAGCGTTAAGCGATCTCTGGGGGCAGTTGTTTGTTCAACAATATTAGTAGCCGCCTGCGTGATGCCATTAGACGCACTCTGAAGCCCAAAAGCTCCAGACAATATTGCTGAATTTATATTATTCTCAATACCAATCGGCATAAACTATCCCCATTACCTCATGTATAATTATTAACCAAATTGAATAATATTGGTAGAGAATACTTAGATTCGTTTAGGCCTAACCGTGAACAGATATAACTCCAAGTTATGGTGAATCAGCTATCACGCCGAATCTCTGCCAGGAGCATTTCAATAAAATCGTCTGGGTGAGAAACGAATGGTGCATGTGACGCTTTCTGCATAACAACATGTTTAGCCGTGGGCTGATACTGCTTTATCAATGCGATGGCTTTTTGTGGTACTAAGCTATCTAACCGTCCAAAAAACCATGTTGTGGGAATTGTTATCTGCGCTAAATCTGCACGTAAGTCTATGTCTGACAACAACGCTAAGCCTCCACTCAACGCAGTTTTATGAGGCGCAGGGTATTGAGCAATGGAATGTTTTAATTGTCTAATATCAGACCTAGCTGATTGACTCCCCATCGCTTGTATTGCCAAAAAACGTTCCAATGTTTTGTTAAAATCCTGCCCGAGTTGTTTATGAAATAGGGATAATACAGATGCCTGTATACCAGGCCATTCATCAGCAGCCTCAAATTTTGGGGATGTGCACAACAGAATAAGTTGTTTTATATCTAAGAGTCCCCTCGCAGCGATATGTTGTGCGATGAGCCCACCCAGTGACCAGCCCAGTATGACCGAATTGTTAGGTACTACATCTGCCACTAATTTCGCTACAGAAGGTAAATCATAATCCAACGGCAATGTATTATGATTAAGTCCAAACCCTGGGAGATCAACGAGCGTAACAGTATGACACGACGTCAGCTTTGGCATTAGGTTTTCCCAAACGCCGCTGTTTAACCCCCAACCATGAAGTAAAACAAGGTCAGGGCCATTGCCCATAGTGACTGTACGTAATTTTTGTGTCATCAGTATTTACTATTCACTACTATGGTTAAATTCAAGGTTACCAAGGAAGGGACTATGCTCAATCTTGCACTTAGCCAGCTAAAGCAATTCATTTATGCCAGCTCGCGCCAACAACAGTGCTTACTGTGCCACCAATCAAGTGCCACACTTATCTGCCATTTTTGCCGCAACGATCTTAACCTATTTGACCTGAAAACTTGTCATTATAATTTACTCAATAGACAAAACATATATTCATACCTTGAACCACCACGCTATCAAAAGCTGCTTGCTCTGGCACCCTATCAACAGCCCCTTTCACGTTTAATATCACAACTTAAATTTGGGCATCAACTTATCAATGCTAAAGCGTTAGCTGATCTTTTCTACTGGCATTGTCTGAGCGAATCAAACGCACCTCAAATAGGCAAAAATAATGTTGTTATCCCTATGCCTTTGCATAGCTCACGACTTAGGAGCAGGAAATACAATCAGAGCCTAGAAATAGTCAGGCATTTAAATATCGATAAGAAGGTGTGGCATGATGAGTTATGCCAGCGAACGATTAACACGAAAGCACAAACAGAACTTAGCGCTAAGCAGCGACGACACAATGTTAAAGGGGCATTCAAAGTGATACGCCCAATAAATAAAAACCACGTCATCATTTTCGATGACGTGGTTACTACAGGCGCTACAGTCAATAGCCTTTGTAAAACACTCTTAGCAGCTAACCCCAATTTGACCATAGAGATTTGGTGCATCGGGCTTACCCTTGGGTATAACGCCCGTTAGCATAACCGTATTAGTTAACGTTAATAAATCCAGACATATATATCGCATTACTCATTAAGCGACTCGTGCCATACCAATAGCCTCGGAAGTTCACATTATCGGCGAATGCAATAATTTTTCCTTTACCAACATTGTGCGCCACAATGGCAGCGCTCTCAGCAATAGTGTCTTCCAATTCTGGCGCTGTATAGCCTGCCATTACAGGTTTTTCTTTGTATTGGGCAACCATTACGAAAGGCTGATTAGGCGCTTGCATAACTACCGTACTATTTTTAAATAGCGGCAGTGTTTCGTTATAGAACCCGAAAGCTAGTGGGTGCGTTAAATCAAAATCAGTAGCAAAAGCTGCACCAGCAATGCGCTTTTTACCATTGAGTACTTCTATATCGCCATAGCTCAACTCGTCAGTCTTGAAGGCATCATCAATATCTTTTGGACTAAGGAATTTTGCTTTGAGCCAGTCTTTATTGCTAAACCAACGACTTGCAGACTTTTGACCAATTAACACACCGCCATC
>CAZVDU010000003.1:61193-78268 GCA_964625615.1 uncultured Pseudoalteromonadaceae bacterium
CTTTATTGCTAAACCAACGACTTGCAGACTTTTGACCAATTAACACACCGCCATCGTTCAACCAATACGCAATTTTATCGGTAACACTCTCGCTTAAGCCGTTGTAATTACCTTGTACAAAAATGATATGGGTATAACGACTTAAATCTACTTGTCCTAAGCGATCTCTATCAACAATAGACACAGGCATACCAACACGCGTATCTAAATAATGCCAAGCTTCGCCTACTTCATACTGAGATGTGCCTACACCACCCACAATCATTACATTAACCTTATCTAGGTCAAGCATGTTGCGACTACCTAAATCGATACCTTGACCGGTTAAACCAGACTGAACGGACCATACTTGTATATTATTGGCATTTGCCAATACTTGGAGCTTCTTCTCAAACCCTTCAGGCTGATTCAAGCCCCGAGGAAAAACAACAGAACCTGGTGCAAAGTTCACTTGTCCCACATCAGTCTCTGCAACAAATGCTCTACCAGCAACTTTCACTTTGAGACCAGCTTCCAAAGCTTGCTGAAGCAACTTAGGCGCAAAGTAATTATCCCATGAGAAAGCGTAGGCGTACGCGTCATTATTTAACTGATTGGATACTGGTATCTTCGAGGTGCCTTCACTGTCCGTATCGATCTTACGCACATCGCCTTTGGCAACCTCTGCATAAGGAATATTAAATGACAGTGGAATATTCCAGTTCGACACATCATAGAAAGTATTATCGTTAAAGCGTTTGCGCGTTGAAAAGAGCGATTTAATAAGGCGATATTGTGGTTGATTTAACGACACGTAATAACTATCGTGTGCATCAAAGCGTTGCCCATCTAACGTTACATTCTTGCTTAAGGCTTCAACCTTAATTTGGTGCCTTTCCAAAATATCTATCATCGCTTGCATACGCTGCTTGTCATGTGACTCTGAGATAATAAAGCCGGCGGCCCTGTCCTTCTTTACCAAATCATCAACATCTACATTACTCTGATGTTGGAAAGCCAGTAAGCCTGCTTTATTAACCAGTGAACCTTCGAACGTCGACAACGACGTTGTTACTTGATTTTGAATCGCGAACGGGAAGCTCACTTCACCAGTCGTTGACTCTTGAACATGCCCTCGTGAACTTGCTTGTTCAAAGAGGATACCAACGGCACCGTGGACATCAGGATAGGTTGAGCCTTTGCCGTAATAAAAATCATCATATGACTCTTCAGTAAAGTATAAACGGTTCGTTTTATCTAACGCTTTGGCATGGAAAACTGACAATTTTTCTGTCAAATCCAAGTTTGTATCAGGCGTATGAGGGTTTTTACGTGATGGGATGCCAGGCTGAAAGAAATAAGTACTGTTTGTACCCATTTCGTGGAAATCGGTCAGCACATTAGGGCGCCATCTGTGGAATTGATTGATACGTGCACGTGACTCAGGGTGCGTGGTTAATAACCAATCACGATTTAAATCAAACCAGTAATGGTTCGTTCTACCAGAAGGCCAACGTTGAACATGCTCAACATGATTAGGGTCTGAGACCAGGGTTTCACCTCTGTGTGAATTAGCCCAGTGAGCAAAGCGTGCTAAGCCGTCTGGATTAATTGATGGGTCAAGTAACACAATATTGTCATTCAACAAGCGATCAATTTTCTCACCTTGTGCTGCCGCAAGATAATAAGCTACCAGCAAAGCTGCATTGCTACCTGAAGCTTCATCACCGTGAACGCTATACCCCATCCAAAGTATCATGGGGTCTTTGTTGGGATCAGCAGCTTCTTTATTGGCAATACGATTAATATGTGCAGTACGTATTTGCTCAATATTGTTGATATTTTCTGGGGCAGAAATTTGTAGCAATAACAATGACCGTTGTTCATGCGTTTTGCCTGTTTCTATCAAGGATATCCTTGGTGACACTTCTGCCAATGTCTTCATATAGGTGACAAGCTGATCATGTCTCGCATGCCATGTACCAACAGGATAGCCCAGAATATCCGCAGGCTTAGGAATAGCAGGATTGTAGCTTACATCCTTAGGCAAATAGTCAAGATCTGACGCTGGCTGAGCAAAAATAGCCGAAGACAGCGCGAGTGAGAGCATCGCTCCAATAACTGTAATTAATCGCATGAATGTTACTTTTCTAGGACTTTAAAAAGATAACGCTAACAGCCTCTGAATAGGTAAGTCAATTAAGGGCGTAAGAACGATTTTTGATAATGTATTTCGCCGTTATTCGGCGTATTTTTTAGGCATATCAACGCAAAAAGATCGAACAGATCTAAGACATAGCCAATTACTTGAGTGTTTTACTCAAGTAATTGCGTTATCATATATATAGATTATGTTGCTGTAAGGATCGTTTGGATGGTCACCATTTCTGAACCCGCTCAATCACACTTTGTAAAACTACTAGCAAATCAAGAAGCGAACACCAATATTCGCGTTTTTGTTGTAAATCCGGGTACGCCTACTGCGGAATGTGGTGTTTCTTATTGTCCACCTGATGCTGTGGAAGATAGCGACACGATATTACCTTTTACGGGCTTTGATGCGGTTGTTGATTTAGAAAGTGCACCCTATTTAGAAGAAGCTGAAATTGACTTCGTAACCGATCAGATGGGGTCACAGCTAACACTCAAAGCACCCAATGCAAAAATGCGTAAAGTTGACGAGAATGCTTCTCTATTTGATCGTGTTCGCTACATGATCGAAACAGAAATTAACCCACAATTAGCTGGTCACGGTGGCATGGTAATGTTAGCAGAGATCACCGAGAACGGTGAAGCTATGCTTCAATTTGGCGGCGGTTGCAATGGTTGTTCTATGGTTGACGTCACACTAAAAGATGGTATTGAAAAAGAAATGCTCGAAAGGTTTAGTGGTGAGCTAACAGCAATTAAAGATGCAACAGAACACATGGCCGGTGAGCACTCTTACTACTAAAGCCAATTCGGGGTTTCAACATTATGTTCTTGAGAAATCTCGTTTATCGTTTAGGTAGTAACCCAAGAAAAAGCTGGTCTACTTTCAAACTTGGTTTAGTCATTTTCACTCTGGGCGCTATAAGCATTTTACTAGGCGCTCAGTTCACCTACTTATTTCAAATTCCAGGCTTTATCTTGTTACCCGTAGGTATTTTCTTTTCTGCCAAAGGCTATGTTGGTATTTTTGCTAACCGTTTTGCGAAGACCTTTGAGCGACTAGGCGCCGCTGCTGCGCTAAATAATAGAAATAACCGCCAAGGCTAACACCTCGCGCAAGCATAAAAGTCAGTAGTGCAAACCACAATCCTTTATTCCCAAGCATTTGCATCAAATACCAACTCGGCAGAAATACACCAAAGCTACAAACCAACATACTATTTTGCATCGCTTTGGCGCGTGTTAAGCCAATAAAAACACCATCAAATAAAAAGCACCAATGGCTAATAAGCGGTAGCACTATCACGAGTGACAAGTAACCAGAAGCAAGATCTTGCAATGACTCAATGGATGTTAGTAAATGAATAATATCGAGACCGAATAGGACAAAAACTACACTGTATAACCCAGCGACCACAAGCGACCAAAATAAAGCTTGTTGGGTTCTCTTAACAACAGTCTGATGATCATTCTGTCCTTTGCCCTCTCCAACCAAAGCTTCAGCAGCATGCGCAATTCCATCTAAGCCGAGCGAGGTCAATACAAAGAATTGCATTAATATAGCGTTAACTGCCGCAAATTCATTACCTAAACGAATCCCCTGATACATCATAAAAGCGAGACAGCACTGCAAGGCTATATTTCGTATCAGCATAGCGGTGTTGAGTTGCATGATGTGCTTAATGGCAGATAGTTTAAACCACAAGGACAGAATAGGGGACGTGACAACATAACCCGACACCACCCAAGCTGACGCCAAACACATCACATATTCTGCGATAACACTCGCAGCCGCGACACCTTCGATTCCCCAACCGAAGACAAAAACAAAAATGATATCCAGCACACCATTTAATACGTTTCCAAAAACTTGGATCATCAGAACAGCTTTCACGCGTTGCTGCCCAATCAACCAGCCTGTCAATACAAAGCTACTTAACGCGGCTGGTGCTCCCCAAATACGCACATTAAAATAACGTTTGATAATCTCAGTTACATCTCCCTGAGCATGAGCAAACTGAAGCCCTAAGTTTAATATGCCCTCTCGTAAAACAATAAACAAAACACCTAAAATAATGGCGATAAAGAGGCTTTGAAGCAGAGCGCGATAGGCGGAAACATTGTCTTTAGCACCTAGCGCTTGTGCACTTAATCCGGTGGTCGACATCCGTAAAAAACCACAAATCCAATAGAGCTGAGTCGCTATCAGCCCGCCGATAGCTGCTCCTGCCAAATATCGGACTTCTCCCATGTGGCCAATAACAGCAGTATCTAACATACCCAATAGTGGCGTTGTGATGTTGCTGAGGATCATAGGGATAGCTAACGCAAAGATTATGCGGTGTTCAGCTAACGTCTGTCGTAGTGTTATCATGGCGCGATACAGGCTCAAATTAACGAGATGATGATGAGGTTTCAGAAGGCGGGTATTCTAGCACTAATGTTGCTATGTCAGTGGGCATTTGCGCAAACTGATAACAATGGTTCCGACATTTCAAACCTAAGAGACAATGGCGTCATTCTTCTTTATCACCATGTGAGTGACAGCACACCTGCCTCTACCAGTATCTCGCCAGAACAGTTTCGTATTCATATGCAATATCTGTCAGAAAATCACTATGTCATGGCATTACCAGATATGATTGCGGCCCTAAAAAGTGGCACAAGCATTCCAGATAAAGCCATTGCCATTACATTTGACGACGGCTACGCCAATATCCTTGAAAATGCTGATCCTATTTTAAAAACATTTAACTTCCCCTACACGATATTTATTAATCCAGAGCAAATAGGTAAGCGACAAAATCAGCTATCCTGGGAGCAAGTTAAGCGTATGGCAAAGACAAATGTCAGCTTTGCCAATCACACGAATTCACACCATCATATGCTGAAGCGAGAAGATGGAGAGTCCGAGCAACACTGGTTAGCTAGAAATACAGAAGACGTGATGAGCGCTGAACAGAAAATTGAGCAGGAGCTGGGCTATAGTCTTAAGCTATTCGCTTACCCCTACGGCGAGTTTAATAATCGGCTTAAACAACATCTATCAGAGCTAGGTTATGTGGGCTTTGGTCAGCAATCAGGCGCCATTGCCAGCTACAGCGATTTCGGCGCCCTACCTAGATTCCCCGCAGCGGGGATCTATGCCAACTTAGCACCACTAAAGACCAAGCTCAATAGCTTGGCGTTAGCGTTAAAACAAGAATCGAAACGCCAATTTGAGTTGGGCTTCGAACACTCTGCACCAAGCATAGCTTATGAAAATAAATCTGAAGATATTCATCCGTCACAGCTGCAATGTTTCTTTAAAAGTGACGTGATAAAACCACTGTGGCAAGATAATTTGATGCAGGTTAAGCTAGATGAAAAACTAAAACCTGGCCGTCACCGTATTAATTGCACTGCGCCAAGTATCGATAGTCAAGGTCGGTACTACTGGTTTTCACATCCTTGGTTTGTGCCAACACAAGCCGGAGGATGGTTAGATTAACGATAAATAGGCCTGTAAAACATGACCATAAAACGTATTTTCCTCACCGCATTATCGTTAATCATTATTGGCATGGCATGGCTCACTTATCAGCTAAATAATAGGGCAAACTTAGATAATTACGCAGAGTATTTTCTCAAACAAGACAAACTAACTACCTTAACACCTCATTTGACTGCTCAATACCTTGGCACGAGCACTGTAGTTATAAGTGATGGTGAAACATCTATCATGACAGATGGCTTTTTCACACGCCCATCTTTTTGGAAAATGGTAGCGGGTAAAATGCAGCCTAACCCAGAAGCCATAAGCTCGGGACTAAAGCGAGCGAATGTCACAAACCTAGCTGCTGTAATTCCTATTCATTCGCACCATGACCACGCGTTAGATGCACCAGAAGTTGCCAAACAAACGGGCGCAGTAGTGATAGGTTCAGAATCAACAGCAAACATCGCTCGCGGGTGGGGGTTACCTGAACGACAAATAGCAGTGCCTACAACAGGTGAATCATTCATTTTTGGGCAATTTACCGTTACGCTAATCCCCTCCGTCCACTTAGCGGTTTCATCATTTCAGCATAGCCTAACAGGCATAGGAGAGACGATAGATGAGCCTATGCATTTTCCTGCACCATTACGTGCATTCAAAGAAGGCGGTAGTTTTTCTGTTTGGATAAAACATCCACTAGGCAATGTTTTAGTGCATGGCAGTGCAGGTGCAATTCCTGGCGCTTTAGATAATGTTGATGCCGATATTATTTTTATTGGAGTTGCTGGCGTTAGTAAACAAAGCAATGATTATCAGCAACAATATATAACTGAAACCATAGAGGCTGTTGGTGCAAATACAATCATTCCTATCCATTGGGACGACTTCAATACACCAGCTAATCAACCACTAAGAACATTTCCGAAAATTATGTCGAGTTTTGATAGTGATATAGCGCCTTTTTTAACAAGAACCGACAAAGATCGGAACAAGGTGCTGTTGTTACTTAATAGTGATGACACACTGGTGATCAAATAGTGCCAGCACCCACTCCCCGGCACTAATTTTTACCATCGAGATTTTGTGCAAAAAAAGTGATCAAAAAGTCTACATTTACCCTAAAAGAATCTGTATGGTATCGACTCAAAAATTTGGCTGACATAAGTATGAAATCCATTAGGCAGTTTCATTAGGATTTGGCATAACATATTGAATCACAATTACTCTTACATTAGCCAAGGCAGATATAAGCTGAGAGCGCCCCTATTAGTATTACTGATTATATCATTATCTAGTTGCGCAATACGCTTACCTCAATACCGCACGGTGATATATGCCGCTCAGGGTGTTGTGACTATGGCTGATGATCAGTTAAATGCAGAAGCTGTCGCTGTTAAAGACGGTAACATAGTCGCAGTTGGCGATCTTGCTACTCTTAGTCAACAGCTGCCACGCGCCAAAGTAGATACGACATTTCAAGACAAATATATAGTTCCGGGGTTTATTGACCCACATATCCATATGTTACTAGGTGCTATTCAATATGCGCTTCCTTTTGCACCACCGTGGGACGTACCAACAGCTAAGGGCATTGTAAAGGGACTGCCAAATAGAGCCGCTTTTTTAGATCGCGTTAAAGAAATTGTCGACGCTGAAAAAAGTAAAAACAAACCCGTCGCGATATGGGGATACCATAATTTAATACACGGCTACCTAACAAGGCAGGATCTGGATAAAATTGCACCTGATAGACCTCTCCTAATATGGCACTACTCAGTACACGATTTCTTCTTAAACAGTGCCGCCCTTGCTCAGATTGACATGACTGATGAAGAAATACCTGACTTTGTCGGCATAGACCGCGATCACACAGGTGAACCAACAGGAAGAATCTTTGAAGACGCCCTACGTCTAGTCTATGACGCCTTTAGACCATCAATTGCCACCGTTTGGGAAATTAGGCGTGGGCAACACGAATACTCAAAATTACTCAACAAAAATGGTGTCACATCTGTCGCCGAATTAGGCTATGGCGTGAGTAACCTCGCTGTTGAAAATTGGCACCTAAGGCTTAATTATGTGAGTCCACAATACAGTGGTTATCGCCTTTTTCTTGTACCGGAACATAGAGGGTTTCAACGAAAATACGGTAAAAAGCGCATCAAGAAGATCAAAAGCCTAGCTGAAGGAAAGGGCTGGACCGCCGGTCGTGTGCTACCTCAGGTTAAGTTCTTCGCAGATGCAGCCTTCTACTCCCAGACAATGAGATTAACAGGTGATGGCTACTTATCGGGCCAGTCCGAAGGAACAAATGGCGTATGGGTACTCCCACCCGATAGATTTGTAGAGCACATGCAACCCTATTGGGACGAGGGCCTCGACATACGTATCCACTCCAATGGCGACGCCGCGCAAGCTGTCACCTTAAACGCCCTGTATAACCTTAGAAAAACACGTAAAGATGGTCGCTTTGTTGTTGAGCACGCTGGGTTGTTTTCACCTAAGCATATAAAGATAGCTGGTGAGTTAGATGCCACCGTCTCTTCCGCCAGTCACTATGTCTATCATTTGGGTGAAGCCTTTAGAGGACCACTCGGAAAAGAAAAAGCTAAGTGGATATCACCACTGGCTTCGCTGACTAAAGCAGGTGTCCGTGTTAGCTTGCATTCAGATGCACCTCTAGCACCACCAGATCCCCTGCTTGCCGCAACTATGCATTTAACACGTGAGACACGCGAAGGCCATGTATTTAATCCTCAAGAAAGGCTATCACGATACGAAGCATTGGAAGCAATTACGGTTGATGCAGCTTATGCACTTGGTTTGGAAAATGAGTTAGGCAGCATTAAAGCTGGTATGAAAGCTGACTTTACAATTCTAGATAAAAACCCGTTAGAAACAGAAGGAAGTGAGTGGGATAACATCAAAATTTGGGGTGTGGTGTTAGATGGACGCAAGCGTCCTAATCATTAATGCCGAAACTGGGCATCCTAACATTCTCATTTTTTGGCGATAGTAATTTTAAAGCCACTACCACATGTAATTGAAAGCAAGCACGATAAGAGCACAGAGTGGCAGTAAGAAGATCGACTATCCACTCCGACCTTGTTTATTAATTCACGAGAACTGGCATATCAGCTAAGATTTGCTGACCATCACTGATAGCAACTTGACCAGGTTCTGCTGTAGGTTGAAAACGTCCAATGACCTGCGCTTGTGGGTTAATCACAACCACTGATGCGCTGTGGCTGACAAGATAATCAGGGTCATCTGCTGGATCTGATAATGAATAAAGCATTCCCATACTGCGTACCAATGGAAAGAGAATTTTGTGCTTAGCGCTCGCAGCAATAAACTCGGGATTAAAAAAGTCGATATACTCCTTTAATCGTTCTGTTTTATCACGATTGGGATCAACAGACAAAAACAGTATCTGCAAAGGGTTATCTGTTTTAATCGCTTTAAGATCTGGGTAAATACTCTTGAGTTCAGCCAATGTAGTCGGGCAAACATCAGGACAATAGGTGTAACCAACAAAAGCTAACGTCCACTTGCCTTCCAATTGCTGTTTAGTAAAGTCCTTGCCATTTTGATCGGTCAAAGCGACTTCGGCTAACTCTCTAGGTTGCGGATACAACCGAACAAACTCAGGCTCTTTTGAGCTTAAAGACGGCGCAACGACTAGAGATACATAAGCACCAGCCGCTATTGCAAAAACAATAGCAACAGCAATAATTATCTTTTGTTTCATAAGGTAAATATCAAATAATGATCAACTAACAAAGCCACAAACAGTAGCATTAAGTGTAAGATAGAGAACTTGAATGTTTTCATCGCTGTCTCAGGCTCAGCGGCAAATTTGAGCTTGCAGGCATAGTACATAAAACCAGTGTTCAATAAAGTCGCAGACGCTAAATAAATCAAACCTGTCATGCCAGCTAAATAGGGCATCCAACAAATTAATGTCAGCAATAACGTATACAACAATATAGATGTTTTAGTGAAATCAATACCATGAGTCACTGGCAGCATAGGGATTTCTGCTTTGGCGTAATCTTTCTCTCGATGAATAGCCAATGCCCAAAAATGGGGTGGCGTCCAGATGAAAACGATAAGTACTAGGATTAACGCAAAGGGGTCTACCTGTCCGGTTATAGCCGTCCAACCAAGTAGAGGTGGCATCGCGCCTGCCAGACCTCCAATAACAATATTTTGCGGTGTTGCGCGTTTTAAATACAAGGTGTAAATCACGGCATAACCAACAAGGCTTAGCAACGTCAATACAGCTGTTAAGCGGTTCGTTAATACATCTAGAATAACGTAGCCAACAACACCCAAAACGGCAGCAAAAATAAAAGCTTGTTTAGGGGAGACTTTACCTTTAACAACGGGGCGGTTAAACGTTCGAGCCATTTGGCTATCAATCTTACGATCAACAACATGATTGATAACGGCAGCAGCAGACGACAGCATACCTATACCAAACATGCCAGCAATCAAATTCTGTAACGGTAATGCGCCTTCTGTCGACAAACACATACCCACTAAAGCCGTTAGCAACAAGAGCATAACAACTTTAGGTTTTGTTAATTCATAATAATCTCGCCAACTCTGCGTTGAAGACGGTTTTGTATAATCTTCAGATAAAACTTTTGGCATGGGAAACTCAAACCTTCCGATAAAGTGTGTAATTGACCTTAACCAAGATCAACAATAAACAGGCAGCCACTGCGTTATGCGCAACGGCTACGGTAATAGGTAAACTAAATACGATGTTACTAACACCGAGTATCACTTGTATGCCTAACATGGAAATCAACCCCACCGACTGACGCCTAATCAGTCCTGAGGAGGCTTGTGAATACAAACGCATTGATAACCAAGCTAAATAAACAAACGTAATAAGAGCACCAATACGATGCATCATATGCATCGTCATTCGCTCAGGATAATCATGAGCACCAAATTCGTAATTGTCGACATCGGGTACGCTAAACGCACCACCGAAATCTAACCTTTGCACCCAATTGCCCTCACAGAAAGGTAATTCAGTACAAGCTAAAGCAGCGTAGTTAGCGGATGTCCATCCACCTAATGCGATTTGTGCGACTAAGATACATAATCCTAACAAGGCAAATTTAGCGTACTTTCGCATCGCCGAGTCGCCACCAGGAATGCGGTAAGAATCTAAGCGTAAAGAGAGCAAAAACAGGCAAGACAACACACTAAAGCCACCCAATAAATGCCCCATAACAATAACAGGCATTAGGTTCAGCGTAACCGTCCACATCCCAAGAGCACCTTGAAAACCCACTAACAAAACAAGGAAGAAAGGAAGCTTTTTAGGGTGCAGGTGATCTTTCTTGAATATGCTTGCTAAGAAAATAATCAGAATCAAAAACCCAAGCGATCCAGCAAAGTACCTATGGATCATCTCATTCCAGGCTTTATGTTCCTCGAAGGGCCTATCAGGGAATGCTTGTTGCGCCACACTGATATTCTCAGTCGTTTCATTGAAATTCAGATGCCCATAACAGCCTGGCCAGTCGGGGCATCCCAAACCAGCATCTGTTAAGCGCGCATAAGCACCTAACACAATCACTACAAAGGCTAATACTATCGCCAGTGATACCAGCTTTTTCATCTAAAAATCCTTAGTCAGCCTATACGAGAAAGCTTCAGCAACTTCCGCATATCGGCAAGTATGTCACGGCTATGTAATACCGCTTCTTGTTGTTCTTTTTGCAAGGGATAACGCAAGATAATATTACCTTGAGTATCTACGACAAAAATACCATCTGTAGACGTATCTTTAAACACCTTATTCACACTTTGGCTATCAGTTTTTAACAATCTGATGAGCTGATGCGCTTCTAAATCTTTCATTGGCGAACTATCACTGAGTTCTGTACTAATAACCAATGACTCAGCGCGGTCAGATTCTTTACCTAGAGCTTGCCAAACCTGAGTTAAGCTAAACAAGGCGTTATTACATTCATCTGCACAACTTGACGGTAAGACATACAAAATCCGCCATTTCGGTTCTGCTGGTTGATCAACTTCATTAAGTTGGAGTATCGGATCAAGCAGCTCACCTTTATTAGTTGCCCCGCGATTAAACCACTCAAACTCCAAGGCAAGCTTTGCCAAAATAACCGGTACGGCAAAAACAATAACCAGGGCTATTACACCTTTTTTACTACTATTCATCTTTAAAACGACCTCGTTGAATCTTTTTTCTTATGGCTATAACCGCAATAATTATACATGCGAGCGCCAGCCCGAAC
Source organism: uncultured Pseudoalteromonadaceae bacterium (assembly GCA_964625615.1). Lineage (GTDB taxonomy): Bacteria > Pseudomonadota > Gammaproteobacteria > Enterobacterales > Alteromonadaceae > M269. The sequence goes on from CAZVDU010000003.1 coordinate 73,089, forward strand.
CATTGTATGGCATAAGCCCAGTGCTTCTGCGGAGACATGATGACTGGTTTCCAATGCCTTTCATAACCCAGTTCATGCTCTGGTGATAGTTGCAAAACAAAGGGAAGAAGCTCTCCATCTAGCTTCCCACTTAGCTGCACCAAATCGATTTCCTGAACCCTGTTCGGCCATCGTCCAAGTCCGCTTGTAACCTCAGAAACGAATGGATTCTTAGTTGGCTGAGACAACATACCGTAGATAACCAACTCATTGCCGGGCAGAACAACACTTGGCAGCAAATCTCTACTCTGTGGAGCCCGTATCCAACCTAAATTCACCAATAACAGATAACGACCTGTTCTAAAAGGAACCAAAACTTCATAGCCAACCTGTTGATTAACGATTCGGTTATCAAGCAGAAAGTAGTGCTCAACATCTAGCTCCCCGGTGGCCTGAAGTATAAAATCGCTAACATCCTGGTCCATCGACAAAACATCATCAATGGTCAAAGCGTCAAGCCCTGAGCGTTGTTCTATCTGTTGTAGCCTATCTTGTTTCGCATTTGCACGTTGTATTTGCCAATAACCCAATCGCAACATAATGACAACAGCGACTAAAGCGATTAAGGTAGCTAACCATGGAAAGCGAGCATTTTGGTTGATGTTCGACCTATCACTTTGTTTTGTTGGAGCAGGCATTGATTATAAAACTCGTTATTGGTGGCTTACTCATTTTCATGTTGGTTAGTTTGTTTCAGGCCATGATGATTATGGTTCGAAATGACAAAAGTAAGTCCATGTCAAAGTACATAGGCCGCAGAGTATTAACCTCTGCCATTATTGTTATCATTATGCTCTTAGCCGTAGCAACTGGACTCATCGAGCCAAACCCTCGCCCAGTATAGCAATATTGCTGATTAGACAAAAAACCCGGTTAAAACCGGGTTTTTTTATTTCTAGCCTTCAAAGTTGCTTACAAGATATAAACAAAGAAGAACAACATAACCCATACAACATCAACAAAATGCCAATACCAACTCGTCGCTTGGAAAGCAAAATGATTATCAGGTGTAAAGTGCCCTTTAAGTACACGGAAGAACATAACGATAAGCATAATCGTGCCAAGCGTCACATGCATGCCATGGAACCCAGTCAACATAAAGAAAGTATTACCGTATATACCCGCATCTAATGTCAGCCCCATCTCTGTATAGGCATGAATATACTCTTCAACTTGTAGGAATAAGAAAACAATGCCAAACAAGATAGTAATGCCAAGCATCCAAGTTAGTTTTTTACGGTTTTCTTGTTCCAAACCTACATGAGCAAAGTGGCAAGTCACCGATGACAATAGCAATAAAGTTGTGTTTATTAACGGTAAGCCAGTCCAAGGCATGGCTTCTGTTGTTGTTCCACCCGGAGTAGTCACTAAAGGCCATATAGCTTCAAACGTAGGCCAAAGTACTTCATTCGTCATCGCATTATTTGACGACCCACCTAACCATGGAATTGCAATATTCCGAGCGTAAAATAATGTTCCAAAAAAGGCCGCAAAAAACATTACTTCAGAGAAGATAAACCAACTCATCCCCTGACGATAAGAGCCACCTAACTGTGCACTATGTAGGCCTGTTTTAGATTCATGAATCTGATCTTTAAACCAGCCAACTAGCATCACAAGCAAAACAATAAAACCCGATGTCAATATCCAGCCACCGACCCCGTCTTTATCCTTACTAACTTCTATGACAAAGTTACCTGCGCCTACTGCAATTAGGAATAAGGCGACCGCACCGACAAAGGGCCATGGGCTCTCATCGGGGACATAGTATTCTTCATATTCTTTTTCTGTCATGTCATTCTCCAATCCGATTCATAGCTACAGTAGTTGCCGCAGCTTCGGTCACATCATAAAAAGTGTATTGCAGGGTAAAAAATGTAATATCTTTAGGGAGTTGAGGGTCAACGTAAAAAATCATTGGCATAATAACCTCTTCTCCTGCAGCAAGTGGTTGATTATTAAAACAGAAGCATTCTGTCTTATTCAAATACGTTGCTGCAACTCCCGGTGATACTGATGGCACAGCCTGACCAACAATATTTCGCGTTGTCGGGTTTCTTGCATAGAAATCAACTTGTGCTACTTCACCAGGGTGTACTTTTACCCGTCTCGTTTCTGTCTTAAACTCCCAAGGCATGCCTGTATTCGTTCTCGTGATGAACTCTACAGTCACTTGCCGGCTTTCATCCAACACAACAGCTTCATAACTAGCCGCCGTGTTACTGGTCTTCCCATTAATGCCCACGACTTCACAGAAAACATCGTAAAGAGGTACTAATGCAAACCCAAAGCCAAACATACCAATAACAATGCCGACCAACTTGAGGACCAGCTTACTATTGGCTTGGTTGCTTTCTGCCATAGTGATTACTTAACCGCTGGTGGCGTTGTAAATGTATGGTACGGTGCAGGTGATGGGATTTCCCATTCCAAACCTTCGGCACCTTCCCACACTTGATCAGATACAGGGTCACCTTGTTTCTTACATGCTTTAATCAATAACACTAAGAAAATTAATTGAGACAATCCAAATGCGAACCCACCGATACTGATCCACTTGTTGAAATCAGCGAATTGCAACGCATAATCTGGAATACGCCTAGGCATCCCTGCTAACCCTACAAAGTGCATTGGGAAGAACAACAAGTTAACTGAAATGAGTGAACACCAGAAATGCCATTTAGCTAGACCGATATCAAACATCTTACCTGTCCATTTTGGTAGCCAGTAATACACGGCTGCCATAATGGAGAATATTGCTCCAGTCACCAATACATAATGGAAATGAGCAACCACAAAGTAGGTATCATGATACTGAAAATCAACTGGCGTAATTGCCAACATCAAACCCGAGAACCCACCTAAAGTAAACAATACAATAAAGGCTAGCGCGAACAACATAGGCACTTCAAATGTAAGAGAGCCTCTCCACATTGTCGCTACCCAGTTAAAGACTTTAACGCCGGTTGGCACCGATATCAGCATGGTCGCAATCATGAAAAACAATTCAGCGACTACAGGCATACCTGTTGTAAACATGTGGTGAGCCCAAACGATGAATGACAACAAAGCGATAGATGCTGTCGCATAAACCATTGATGCATAACCGAACAATGGCTTACGAGCGAAAGTAGGCACTATTTGCGAGATGATGCCAAACGCTGGCAAAATCATAATGTAAACTTCAGGATGTCCAAAGAACCAGAATACGTGCTGGAACAATACAGGGTCACCACCACCAGCCGCATCAAAGAAGCTGGTGCCGAAGAACTTGTCGGTCAGCAGCATGGTAACAACACCGGCTAATACTGGCATTACCGCTATCAGCAAGAACGCAGTAATTAACCAAGTCCAAACAAACAAGGGCATTTTCATCCATGTCATGCCTGGCGCACGCATATTGAAAATAGTTACGATGACGTTAATCGCACCCATGATGGATGACATACCCATAATATGAACAGAGAATACAAACAACGCTGTACTGTCGTTACTATAAGTCGTTGACAATGGTGCGTAGAAAGTCCACCCAAAGTTAGGACCACCACCTTCCAGGAATAGGGAAGAAAGCAGGATCAAAAATGCAAAAGGTAGAATCCAGAAACTCCAGTTATTCATCCTAGGCAATGCCATATCTGGTGCGCCAATCATCATTGGTACTAACCAGTTTGCTAAGCCAGTAAAAGCAGGCATAACAGCACCAAAGACCATAATCAAACCATGTACTGTTGTCATTTGATTAAAGAAATTGGGATCAACTATTTGTAAACCTGGTTGAAACAACTCGGCTCGAATGACCATCGCCATCGCGCCACCCGTTAAAAACATAATGAAAGCAAACCATAAGTAAAGCGTACCTATATCTTTATGGTTTGTTGTATATAGCCAGCGCTTAATACCACTAGCTGGCCCATGATGATGGTGATCATCATGTGAATGATCGTCGTGTGAATGTTCGGCAACTGTACTCATTACCTATCTCCTAATTACCAGTCAATGCAGCGTTGACGTCTTTTGCCTGAATCACGTCGCCAGTATCGTTACCCCAAGCATTTCGCTCGTAGGTAATGACGGCTGCAATATCTCGAAGACTTAATTGCTTACCAAAGGCCTGCATTGCAGTGCCAGCTTTACCGTTGAGAACAATATCTATATGTCCAGGGATATCTTGTGTTGCCATCTCACTACCTTTCAGTGCAGGGAATACGCCTGGCAAACCTTGACCAGTAGGCATATGGCAAGCAGCACACGCAGACAAATAAACTCTTTCGCCGACTTCCATCAACTCTTCCATGCTCATGTTAAGTGCCAACAGCTTTTGTTCTTCTTCTTTTGCTCTACGTTGAATATCTTCTTGTTCGTTAATCCAAGCTTCGTATTCTGCAGGCTCTTTTGCGATAACAACTACAGGCATAAATCCGTGATCTTTACCGCACAGTTCAGCACATTGTCCACGATAAATGCCAGGCTCATTAACACGAGCCCACGCCTCATTAATAAATCCAGGATTTGCATCTTTCTTAACCGCAAAATCAGGCACCCACCAAGAGTGGATAACATCGTCAGAGGTAACAAGGAAACGAACTTTTTGGCCGGTAGGGATAACAAGCGGGCGATCCACTTCTAAGAGGTAATTTTCACCTTTATCAAACTTGTTATATATCTGTTCCTGTTGAGTCGCTAATAATGAATAGTACTCTACGTCGTTATCCATGTATTTATAATGCCACTTCCACTGAGAGCCAGTGACTAACACTGTGACATCAGGCTCACTCACATCCTCCATTGAAATAAGTGTTTTTGCTGCGGGCACGGCCATAAAGACTAGGATGATGACGGGAATAACTGTCCAAGCCACTTCCACTTTAACACTTTCATGAAAGTTCGCTGCTTTCGCCCCTCTTGATTTTCGATGGAGGTACATTGAGATGAACATGGCACCAAAAACCAAAACACCAATCCCAGTACAAATCCAAAACATCAACATATGAAGGTCATAAACATCTTGACTGATGTTCGTCACACCTTCTCGAAGGTTCCACTCCAATTCACCCACTTCAGCATCTGCAAGTGCGGGTAAAGCAATCATAATCGACAGTAGCTTTGTAGCGCCGGAGACAATTTTGCTCACTCGGCACCTC